>NZ_JBDNWF010000011.1:0-75108 GCF_047721125.1 Acetobacter papayae
GGGTGGGGGGCGTTGTGGGCAGGGTGAGCTGGTAGAGCGTAACGGGCCAGTTCATGGAAGGGGCTCCGCCAAACGCGCCGCTATGGTCAACCTGACTGGCCGTGACATACAGATGTCCCTTGCCGTCCAGCCCCGGTGTTGTGGGCCAGCGCAGGCGGTCATCGGTTATCAGCCTGCGCGGAATACGCCCGGTGGTGTAGCTCTGTATGCTGCCGGTTGTGATGTCGGACCAGTAGAGCGTGCCATCCGAATCAATAACCAGCCCGCCGAGGCTGGGTGTTTTGAACCACTGGGTCACACTTTCCTCAAACGCGGCGGGGGTAATGTGCGGGTCGTTGAAAATGCCGGTATCAATGCGCGAGAGGTAGCCACCCGGCGGCTGCACCACAATCCAGCTTCCATCCGGGCTGACCGCGATCATGCTGGCATCCATAGCCACAAGTCCGCCATTCGGATGGTGCAGCGGGCCTTGCGGGGTCATGATGGGGCGGGTGGCTGTCAGCGCTGGGTGACGGTCGAGAAAGCGGCGGCTTATGCCTGTGTCCAGATCAACAACCAGAATGGCGCCTACGCCGGAATCCGGCACATAGGCGGTGTGATCATGCACCGCTACGCCCGAGAGAATGCTACCGGGTTGCAGGGCGTCGGCCTGAATGGGCACGCTACGCACCACTGCGTTGCTGGTGGGGTCTATTTCCAGCAGTCTGGGCGCGGCTTTGGGGGGCTGTTCACGCTGGGGCACGCCACTATCGAGCACCCATAGTGTGCCCTGTGCGGTGCGTGTCAGACCGGCTGCGGCAATAATGGGCTTAGCGGCTGTGTCCTGTGTGGGGGCATCCGGTGCGCTGCTGCTTTGTGCCGTATTCCACATCGCGGCGGGCCAGGGAGCTGTTGCGCCATCGGGCGTGCGAATGAAAAGCTGCGGCCCGCTATTGCCCAGCCATGCCGGAGCTTCCAGCACCATGCGGCCATCGGGCAGGGGCAGCACGGCATCCCAGATATGGTCGGAAGATTGCATGAAGGGCGTTAAGGCCTGAGGCCCCAGTTCGGATTCCTTGGGCATGTGCAGCGCCCATGCCTGCGGGCCGGTGGCAAGGCAGGCGAGTGCCGCAGCAAGAACACCCAGCCGCCGTGTTGCAGGGCGGCGGGAAAAGCGACGGCGGGAGGCTGTATCAGGCATTGGGCGCGCGATCCACGTAACGATTGCGAAGATGGGCAAGATAGGCATCAGCACCCAGAGGCGCGCCGGTGGCATCCTGCACGATCTGCCTGAGGGCAACACTGCTGCCGCGCCCATGCACATGAGTGCGGAGCCAGCCCAGCAGGGGGGCGAAATCGCCCTGCTCAATGGCAGGCAGGATAGCAGGCACCTGTGCACAGGCTGCCTGACGGAGCTGGGCCGCCGTCATGGCCCCCAGTGCATAGCAGGGGAAGTAGCCGAACAGTCCGGCAGGCCAGTGAATATCCTGCAGGCAGCCCTGCCGGTCATCCGGCACGCGCAGGCCGAGCAGGCTGTGTATGCGCTCATTGAACGCCTGAGGAAGCTCGGCCAGCGGCAGATCGCCGGAGACCAGCGCTTTTTCCAGCTCGTATCGTGCGAGAATATGGGCCGGGTAGGTCACTTCATCAGCATCCACACGGATAAAGCCCGGCTCTACATGGATAAGCTGGCGGTGCAGGGACTGTGCATCCCATCCCGCTGCGTTTTCCGCTACGTCGAATGCCTGACGCAGGCGCGGTGCCAGCCAGCGTGTGAACGGGGCAGAGCGGCAGAACTGCATTTCCATGATAAGCGACTGGCTTTCATGCAGCGTCATGCCGCCGGACTGGCCCACGGGCTGGGAAATCCACGCATCGGGCAGCCCCATTTCATACAGGGCGTGGCCGGTTTCATGCATGACACCCATCATGGCGGGAATGAAATCATCCTCGCGGTAGCGGGTGGTCAGGCGCACGTCATGCGTTGCGCCGCCGCAGAAGGGGTGCAGGCTCACATCAAGTCGCCCGCGTGTGGTGTCAAATCCCATGCGCTGCATCAGCTCGCGGCCCAGTGCTTCCTGCCGGGGTAGGGAAAACGGGCGTTGCGGGGCAGGGGATGGAGGTAGGGCTGCCTGTGCTTCCAGTGCGGCGGCGGTCAGGGCGGGCAGCTCGGCGCGCAGGCGGGCGAAGAGCGGGTCAATATCGGTCTGCCGCGTGCCGGGGTCGAAGGAATCGAGCAGCGCATCATAGGGGCTCAGGCCGCAGGCCTCGCCCGTGGCGCTGGCTATGGCGCGGGTCAGGTTCAGCACTTCAGTCAGTGCGGGAAGCAGAGCCTTGAAGTCGCTGTTCTGGCGGGCATCACGCCAGGCGATTTCGCATAGTGTGGTGGCCTGTGCGTGGGCTTCCACCAGATCCTGCGGCAGGGCCGTGGCGCGGGTGTGCTGGCGGCGCATGGCGGCAAGGTTGGCGCGCTGCCAGTCCGTCTCGCCTGCTGGTGCGCTGGCGGGTTGATCAGCCTCGGCCTGATCCAGAAGGTCCGCCATGATGGGGGCCGTCAGGATTTCGTGACGCAGCCCTTCGAGCATGGCCAGATTTTCCGACCGGCGCTCAGCCGCGCCCGAAGGCATCATGACTTCCTTGTCCCACCCCAGCAGTCCAATGGCGTCCTGCAGGGAGGCAATACGGGCGAAATGGCGCTCAAGCGCGAGATAGGCCGTGTTCATGCGATACAATGTACAGCATCCGCCGCCCGGACGGAATGGACCGTAGGGCGGAATTTTCCCCTTCCGATCGCGTTACGGCAATGACCGGGCGGTATGGGTCGCCTACCGCTCGGGCAAAAAAGCGGTGGGGTATGGCTGAATAATGCGGGGCAGGGAGCGCAAAGCCGGTTGCCCCGTGCGGCGGCTCTTCTATGATACGGGTATGACACGACTTTCCCCCGAAGGAGCCACGCCCGCTATGGCGCAGTGGTTCATGCTCAAGGCTGAAAACCCAGAGGCCCTGCTGTTTTTTCGCATGGGCGATTTTTACGAACTGTTTTTTGATGACGCCGTTACGGCGGCTTCAGCCCTTGATATCGCGCTGACAGCCCGTGGCACCCATGGGGGGGAGCCTATCTCCATGTGCGGCGTGCCTGTGGCCGCTGCTCCGGCCTATCTCGCACGGCTGATCCGGCGCGGTTTTCGTGTGGCCGTGGCCGAGCAGACCGAAACGCCCGTCAAGGGGCGTCCCTCCAAAGGTCCGCTGGCGCGTGCTGTGGTGCGGCTGGTAACGCCCGGCACCCTGACAGAGGACGAACTGCTTGAACCCGGCCGCTCGAATCTGCTGCTGGTGCTGGCCGGAGGGGCCGGGCGCGGGCGCAAGGCCAAGGAGGGCGAAAATCTGGGGGCGGCGTGGATCGATGTCTCCACCGGTGTGTTTGAAACCGCCAGCCTGAGCGCCAATGCGCTGCCTGCCCTGCTGGGGCGGCTGGATGCGGCGGAAATTCTCGCACCCGCAACGCTTGATCTGGCGGATTTTACCAGCCGCCGTGCACCGGATATGGCACCGCCCTCAGTGGAGACAGCGCGCGAGCGTCTGGCAGCGGCGTTTGGTGTTGCCAGCATGGATGCATTCGGCACGTTTTCGGATGAGGAAAGCATCGCCGCCGCTATGGCGGTTGAGTATGTGCGCCGCACGCAGGCGGGGCGTCTGCCGCGTCTGGCACGGCCAGTCACGCAGAATGAGAGCGGTATTCTGGGCATAGACCCGGCAACCCGTGCGAGTCTCGACCTGCTGCGCGCGCGTGATGGCGGTACGGATCATACGCTGTTTGCGGCTATTAACCGCACCGCCAGTGCGGCGGGCGCGCGCCTGCTGGCGGAGTGGCTGGCCGCACCCTTAACCCAGCCTGCCCGTATTGCCGCGCGGCAGGAGGCATGGGGCTGGCTGCGCGAGCAGACTGTCAGCCGGGAAGGGTTGCGTGCAGCCCTGCGCAAAGCCCCCGATATTGCCCGCGCACTGGGCCGCCTGTCTGTCGGGCGGGGGCAGCCGCGTGATCTGGCGGCAATGCGTGATGGCATTCAGGCCGCGCGCGAGGCGGGGAATGCCCTGCGTGATGCGGGAGTGTTGCCGCACGAGCTTACGCGTGTCGGCGCTTTTCTGGGTGTGGCCACCGGGCTGGAACAGCAGTTGGGCCACGCGCTGGTGGAAAATCTGCCCGCCAGACTGGATGATGGCGGGGTGATTGCGCCGGGCTACGATGCTGAACTGGATGAGCATCGTGCCCTGCGTGATGATTCGCGCCGCCTGATTGCCGCCATGCAGGCCGAATACGCCGCCCGGTATGGTGTTACGACTCTCAAGATACGCCATCACGCGCAGCTTGGTTACGTCATGGAAGTGCCGGTGGCCGCCAGCGCACGCCTAAAGGACCGGGCCGAACTGGTGCTGCGGCAGGGCACGGCCAGCAATGCGCGTTTTGTGACGGAGGAACTGGCTAGCCTCAATACACGGATAACCGAGGCGGCGGAGCAGGCTGCCCGCCGGGAGCGCGCCGTGTTTGGCGCTCTGGTAGAAGCTGTTCTGGCGGAGGCGGACCTGCCGCCTCTGGCTCAGGCGCTGGCGGAGCTGGATGTGTTCCAGTCCTGCGCAACTCTGGCGGCGGGCGGCGCCTGGTGCACCCCGCATGTAACGGAAGATACGGCTTTTGTTCTCGAAGGTTGCCGCCACCCGGTGGTGGAGGCAGCCCTGTCTGCGGGCACGCGGTTTACACCTAATGACTGTCGCCTACCGCCCGAACAGCGCGTGATGCTGCTGACAGGCCCCAATATGGCGGGTAAATCCACCTTTCTGCGGCAGACGGCTCTGGCGGTCATTCTGGCGCAGGCGGGTTTTCCGGTTGCAGCGGAGCGGGCCAACCTCGGGGTGGTAGATCAGCTTTTCTCGCGCGTCGGGGCATCGGATGATCTGGCGCGGGGCCGTTCGACCTTTATGGTGGAAATGACCGAAACAGCCGCCATTCTCAATCAGGCTGGGCCGCGCTCCCTGGTGGTGGTGGATGAAATCGGCCGGGGCACAGCAACGCTGGACGGGCTGGCCATTGCATGGGGCGTGCTGGAGGCGCTGCATTCGAGCGTGCGGTGCCGGACCATTTTTGCAACGCATTTCCATGAACTGGCGCGACTGGTCGACACCCTGCCACGCCTGAGCTTGCACACCATGGGCGTGCGCGAATGGCGTGGGCAGATCGTGTTCCTGCATGAAGTGCTGGCAGGCACCGCCAAAAAAAGCTGGGGTGTGCATGTAGCGCGGCTGGCCGGGGTGCCTGTGCCGGTTGTGGAGCGGGCTGCGCGGTTGCTCAAGGAGTTGGAGCGTGCTGAAAATACAATACCTGAGCCGCTTCCCCTTTTCGACACGCAGAAGACATTACCCCCTCCGCCGGAAAATACGTTAAGAAAACGATTAATGGAAACCGACCCTGATAGCCTGACCCCGCGCGATGCTCTGGAGCTTGTGTATGCCCTGCGCAAGGAAGCCGAGCGGACGTAAGTTTCAGGCCATGGTCGGCCATGGACAGCCCAGCCCCGAAACAGACAGTTTCTAGCCCCCTACAGGATCCGAACCCGAAGCCCGATGTCCACTTCTTCCGCACACGCTGCCTCTGGGCAGCAGCCTGACATGGCCGTACTGGCGGCCTTGACGCCAGAAGCCCTTGCCGCGTGCCTGACCCGTGAGCTCAGAGACGCCGCACGTGAAGAAGCGGTCATTCCCGAGCGGGAAGAGGCCGTGGCGATCTTTCGCCGTTATCTGGGCCGCTATCAGGCCGACATCCGCAACCGTTTCGAGCGCTATGAGCTCAAAGGTGCGGCAGCCGCCAAAATGATCGCGTCCTTCACGGATGTGATGCTGCGCGCCATCGTGGACCTTGCCATGCGCGCGACCGAGATGGTGGGGCCGGATAATATGGCCATGCCCGTGGGCGGGCTTACGGGCTTTTCCATGGCGGCCACCGGTGGCTACGGGCGTGGCCTGCTGGCGCCGTTCAGCGATATTGATCTGCTGTTCCTGATTGCGGACGATGCCGGTGAGCGGGTGCACCCGCTGATCGAATACGTCCTGTATTTCCTGTGGGATCTCGGGGTGAAAGTCGGGCACGCTACCCGCACGGTCAATGAGTGTATTACCGAGGCCGCCGCCGATACCACCGTGCGCACAGCCCTGTTGGATGCCCGCCTGCTGGCGGGTGATACAGCGCTGTTTGCCATGTTCGAGGCCCGCTACATCCTTGCCTGTGTGGAAGCCGGCGTGGGTGGTTTCATTCAGGACAAGCGGCGCGAGCGGCTGGAGCGGCACCGCCGTTTTGGCGACAGCCCGTATCTGGTCGAGCCCAATATCAAGGAAGGGCGCGGTGGCCTGAGGGATCTGCAGACCCTGTACTGGATGTGCCGCAACACGTTTGGCACGCGCCACGTCAAGGACCTGCTAGCCCCCGAATTTATCTGGATGGGCCTGTTGACGGAGCAGGAAGCAGCGCGCGCACGCCGTTCATGGGATTTCCTGTGGACCGTGCGGCTGCATCTGCACTACGTGGCGGGCCGGGCGGAAGAGCGCCTGACCTTTGATACCCAGCCCGTTATTGGCGCGCGCATGGGTTATACACGCCACGGCCGCCAGAATGGTGTCGAGCGCTTCATGCGCCACTACTTCCTGACCGCGCGTGAAGTCATGCGCCTGACGCATGTGCTGGAGCCTGCCGTGCTGCGGCAGGCACAGGGGCCGGTGGCGCATGCCGCCAAGCCTGACGAGGCCATGCGTGAGGCCGGGTTTACGCTGCTGGATGGGCAGATTCTGCCTGATCGGGGCGTGTCGTTCGACCGCGAACCCATCAAGATGATGCAGATTCTGGACTGGGCGCGCCTGCGCCGCCGGGCCCTGCACCCTCTGGCCCGGCATGAACTGATCCGCTGGGAGCGCCGGGCCACAACCCTGCGTGACGACCCCGAGGCCGCGCGGATCTTTCTCGACCTCCTGTGTGGTGACATTCCGACAGAAGAGCCGCCGCGGCCCCGCCGCCGCCTGCTGGGTTCTATCCTGCCTGCGTCAGCCCCAGCAGAAGAGCCGGGTTATGCCGTCTCCTATGGCAATCATCCGCCTTCGGGTCATTCGCACTGGCTGCATATTCTCAATGAAACCGGCATTTTCGGGCGTCTGATCCCTGACTGGGCGCGTATTGTCGGGCAGATGCAGTTTGATACCTACCATGTCTTTACGGTGGATGAGCACACGATCGAAGCTGTGCGCATCATGGATGAAGTCGTGGCCGGGCGCATGGCGGATGAAATTCCCATCGCCTATGAACTGGTCAAGGGTCTGCATTCACGCCGGGCGCTTTACATGTCGGTGCTGCTGCATGACGTAGCCAAGGGGCGCGGTGGCGACCATTCGGAAATCGGGGCGGAAATCGCGGCTGATCTCTGCCCGCGTCTGGGTATGTCGGGCGAGGAAACCGAGACGGTTTCATGGCTGGTTCTGCACCACCTGCTGCTCAGCCATACAGCGTTCCAGCGCGATATAGATGACCCCAAGACCATTCTGGACGTAGCCGATATCGTGCAGTCACCCGAGCGCCTGCGCCTGCTGCTGCTGCTGACAATCGTGGATATGCGCGCGGTCAGCAGCAAGGTGTGGAACGCATGGAAAGCCACCCTGCTGCGTGAGCTTTATGTGCGTGTGGCCGAAGTGCTGGCGGGCGGTCTGTCCACCACCGAGCGCGATGTGCGCGTGCGCCACGCCAAGGATATTGCGTCGGAAGTGCTGACCGAAGACGGTCTTTCCCGTCAGGAGATCGACCGCTTTCTGGGGCTGGGTTACGCGGGGTACTGGCTGTCGTTCGATTATGAGACGCACCGCCGTCATGCCCGTCTTGTGCGTGAGGCCGATGCCGCCGATGCCCCGCTGACGGTGGACGTGCTGCCCTTGCCCGCACGCGGCGTGACGGAAGTGACTGTCTATACCGTGGACGTGCCGGGCCTGTTTTCCAAAATTGCCGGAGCACTGGCGCTTGCCGGGGCATCGATTGTCGATGCGCGTATCCATACCATGACGCATGGCATGGCGCTTGATACGTTCTGGATTCAGGATACCTCCGGGCAGGCCTATGAGGAGGCGCATCGTCTGGCGCGCCTGTCCGCACTGATCCATCAGGGCCTGAGCGGGGAGTTGGATATCGAGGCGGAAATTTCCCGTGCGGGCTTTGGTCACATGCCATTACGCATGCGCGCTATTCATGTGCCACCGCGTGTGGTGGTGGATAATGGTGCGTCCAACACCTACACGGTTATCGAGGTGAACGGACGCGACCGGCCCGGCCTGCTGCATGATGTGACAGAGGCCATGAACAAGGAAAACCTGCAGATTGCCTCAGCTCATATTACCACCTACGGTGTGCGGGCTGTGGACGTGTTTTACGTCAAGGATCTGTTTGGCCTCAAGATCACGGACAAGAAGCGGCTTGAGGAAATCCGCGAGCGTCTGCTCGCCGGGTTGAAAGAAGCCGAGGCCGAAGCCTCGGCGCAGGCGGCGGCGCGCTACTCCGCCTGATTGTCACGCCTCAGTTCGGGCCTTGTGGCCCGGGCTGGCGCTGGATAGGCCATGGTTCAGCCCCGCACGTAGCTGTTTGCCCTCGCTGCTGGCGGGGTCAATCAGCCCGTGGCGCAGGAACAGGTCGATCAGCACCAGATTGACGTTGAACTTGAATTCATCCGTATCCCGCACGATGCGCAGGGCTTCCTCGATCGGCATCAGGGTGAAGGATTCCACCTCGCCATCAGCAGCGACAGGGGTGAAATCGGTCGGCAGATACAGGTCGTAGCAATAGAGCACGTCACGCCGCAGGCCTTCGGGCCTGTCCAGTGCGTAAACGATCCGTCCTGTCCCTTGCGCGCTTGCAATTAGCGCGGGGGTTATGCTGGCCTCCTCGGCGGCTTCCTTGATCAGGGCTTCATCCGGTGTGTGTCCGGCGGGAATGCCCCCAGCAACCAGATGATCCAGCTTGGCCGGGTCCAGCCGCTTGTTGGCGGCGCGCCGCCCTGTCCACAGATGCAGGCCTGAGTCCGTGCGCACCAGACCGTTCATATGCACACCAGCGGCCACCAGGCCGAAAAGCGGCAGGGCACCACGGTCTATGCGGGCAATGGCGGGGCAGTCCACATCGGTTGCGACATCGAACAGCTCATGATGCGAGGTATAAAAACCCTCGGCGGCAAGCTGCTCGCCCAATTGTTCGAGATCTGCCGGGTCGGGCAGGTTGAACCCATCGGCCGCGGAGCCAAGGCCCGCCTGTGTCAGGCGGCTGAACAGGGCAGGGGTGATCCACCCGGCAGCAACCCCCGCAAGGCGGAATGGGGCGCGTGTGGCCGCAGGGTTGGCCGTGTTGCACTGCTGCAGATGTCTTAAAAAGGGAGAGGGATTGGAAAGCATGAAAAATCCTGTTGTCCCGCATGGTAGCCGGGTGTGGCGGATAGGCAGGGTGGTGCGCCGGAGCAGCGTACAGGGTGCTGAAAAAATCTGTTATCCGGTGTGATTGCCGATGTGGCAAGGCTTTGGGGGCTTGCAAAAAAGCGCTGGCGTGTCACATCCACAGAATGTCTCGTTCGCGTCGCGCGGTGTCCGGGCCGCTTCAGAAACCCGTTTCCCTTACATATGCCCGTCTTCTGCCCTATCTGTGGCCCAGAGGTGATCTGGCGCTGCGCGGGCGGGTGGTGCTTGTGCTGCTGGTCATGCTGACGGGTGAGCTTGTCACGTTATGCGTGCCGCTGGTTTACAGTCGGGTGGTTGACCGCTTCGTGCATCCATCCAGTCTGGCCATGGCGCCGGCTGCGCTGATAATTGGCTACGGCCTTGTCAGGCTCATATCTGCGGCCCTGACCAATCTGCGCGATGCCTTGTTCGCACCTGTGCGCTTTCGGGTGGCGCGGCAGGCGGCGTATCGCAGCTTCCAGCACATGCACGACCTGTCACTGCGGTTCCATCTGGACCGGCGGACAGGTGTCGTTACCCGCGCCATAGAGCGGGGCACGGAGGCGGTGGAGACATTGCTGCGCATGCTCATGTCCATCTCCCCCACCATCTTGCAGTCCGTTCTGGTGCTGGCGGTTATCGGGCATCTGTTTAGCGGGTGGTACGTGGTGCTGGTGGCGGGCATGATTGTTGCCTACATCCTGTTTACGGTGCGCTTTACAACGTGGCGTCTGGGTGTGCGGCGCAAGATGAACGAAACCAATAGCGAAGCCACCGGCAAGGCGATGGACAGCCTGCTCAATTACGAGACTGTCAAATATTTCGGCAATGAGCTGCATGAAGCCAAGCGCTATGACAGCGCACAGGCGCGCTATGAGAAAGCCGCGCTGACAACGCAGTATTCGCTCGGCCTGCTCAACTTCGGGCAGGCGGCTATCGTGGCTATTTCTCTGGCCGCCATCATGCTGCTGGGCGGGCGGGATGTGCAGAGCGGGCACATTACGGTGGGCGAGTTTGTCATGCTCAACACCTACCTGCTCCAGCTTTATGGACCGCTGAATTTTCTTGGGTCGGTCTATTCAGGTATCCGCACGGCGCTGGTCGATCTGGAGCACATGATGGGGCTGGTGGACGAAAGCATAGAGGTGGCGGACCCCGCGCAGCCATGCTCCATGGCCACGCGCCTGTCAGAGGCAGGCCCGGCGGAGGTCGAGTTCCGAGATGTGCGCTTTGGCTACCGGCCTGAGCGTGAAATCCTGCACGGGGTCAGTTTTGTAGCGGCGCCCGGTAGCAAGGTGGCGATTGTAGGCACAACGGGGGCGGGTAAATCCACCATCAGTCGTCTGCTGTTCCGCTTTTACGATGTGGCTGCAGGCAGTGTGCGGGTTGATGGGCACGATGTGCGCGATTACCGTCAGGCCGACCTGAGAGCCGCCATAGGTGTGGTGCCGCAGGATACGGTGCTGTTCAACGACACCATAGGCTACAACATTGCCTATGGCCGTCTGGGCGCCACACAGGATGAGGTTGAGCAGGCGGCGCGGCTCGCGCAGATTCATGATTTCATTCTCTCCCTGCCAGAAGGCTATGCCACGCAGGTGGGAGAGCGCGGGCTCAAGCTGTCCGGTGGGGAAAAGCAGCGCGTCGCTATTGCCCGGACGATTTTGAAAGACCCACGCGTTCTTGTGCTTGACGAGGCCACAAGCGCGTTGGACACACATACCGAGCAGGAAATTCAGGCTGCCCTGAAAACCGTTTCGGCCCGCCGCACCACGCTTGTTATTGCCCACCGACTATCCACAATTGTGGATGCGGATGAAATTCTGGTTATGGAGCATGGGCTTGTGGTTGAGCGGGGCACGCATGAGGCGCTGCTGGCCGCTCAGGGGCGCTACGCAGGCATGTGGGTTGCCCAGGCAGGCGAAGCCGCCGCGGAAGGCTGAAAGAAGAACCCCGCCCCGAATCCGGGTGGGGGTAGAGGAGTGAAAGAACATGGCGGATACTTCATCTCAGGATACGGCAGCGCCTGCGCATCAGGCGGATGTTCCTGAAGATCTGGCGCGTTGCGCCATGGTGATCGAGCATGCCATCGACCATCTGCGGCAGGAAAAATACCCGCCGCTGGCCGTGGCCTCGGCTCTGCTGGGTGGCGCGCTGGGGGTTCTGGCCCGCAGCGCGGACAAGGACACTATCCTGCGTATCCTCGACTCTGCGGCCAGCAGCGTGCGCTCGGGTGATGTCCATGCTTCCGTAAAGGCGGAAGATGGCCATGAAAGCGAGAAAGCCTGAGGTAAACCCTTGACTGGAAGCGTTGGCTAAGTCATAAGCCGCGCCAATCCCGAATGTGGTTGCCGGGTTCTGTCTCGGCCCTCTGTTCCTACTATTTTTGTTAAGACAAGGATGAGACAATGTCCCGTCGTTGCCAGATCACCGGCAAGGGCGTGCTGACCGGAAACAACGTCAGTCATGCCAACAACAAGACCCGCCGCCGCTTTCTGCCCAACCTGCAGGAAGCCTCCCTCATGTCCGAAACGCTCGGTTCTTCCGTGCGTATGCGCGTGACGGCACGTGGCCTGCGTACCATTGAGCACAATGGCGGGCTTGATGCCTTCCTGCTAGGTACGGCCAACCGCAAGCTCCCGACCGAAGCGCTCGTGATCAAGCGCCGTCTGCAGCGTGCTCAGGCCAAGAAGCAGGCTGCTGTTAGCGCCTGATTTCAGAGGTTCTGCCGTGTTCGGGCCGGGCTGTGTCTCCATGTGGGGCGCGTCCGGCCCGTGCGGTTAAGTATCTGGTTTCATGCCAGGTGTTTTCATGTTTCTCGGCCGGTGTCCGTCAGCCGGAATGCCTGAAGGCTTGACCTGAGGGCGATATCCGCGGTGTTCGGCGGCCACAGGCGCGAAGGGGCTCTCCCGTCGCGCCTCGCCTGTTTTCTGGAGGTTTTCGTGTCCGCCACAACAGATCTGTCCAAGATCCGCAATATCGGCATTACCGCGCATATCGACGCCGGTAAGACCACCACGACCGAGCGCATTCTGTATTACACCGGCGTGTCTCACAAAATCGGTGAAGTGCACGAAGGCAACACCACCACGGACTACATGGCCCAGGAACGTGAGCGTGGTATCACCATCACCTCCGCCGCCGTGACCTGTGACTGGAACGATCACCGCATCAACATCATCGATACGCCCGGACACATCGACTTCAACATCGAAGTGAACCGCTCCCTGCGCGTGCTCGATGGTGCCGTGTTCATCATCGAAGGCGTTGCGGGCGTGCAGCCCCAGTCCGAAACCAACTGGCGTCTGGCTGACCGTTACAACGTGCCGCGCATCATCTTCATCAACAAGCTCGACCGTACCGGTGCCGATTTCTATCGCGCATTCGATACGCTGAAGGAAAAGCTCGATATCGTAGCGATTCCGCTGCAGCTTCCCATCGGTGCTGAAGATCAGTTCCTGGGCGTTGTCGATCTGGTTGAAATGAAGGCCATCGTCTGGGAAGGCGGTGAACTGGGCGCGAAGTTCCACGATGAGGAAATTCCGGCCGACTTGAAGGAAAAGGCAGCCGAAGCCCGCCAGAACCTGCTCGACACCGCTCTGGCGGTCGACGAAAAGGCGATGGAAGAATACTTCGAGAACGGCGATGTCTCCATCGAGACACTCAAGCGCTGCATCAAGAAGGGCGCCATCTCCGGTGAGTTCCGTCCGGTTCTGTGCGGCACGGCCTTCAAGAACAAGGGCGTGCAGCCCCTGCTCGACGCCATCATCGACTACCTGCCCGCTCCTAACGACGTGGCCGGTATCCGTTGCGCTCCGCCCGAAGGCGAAGAGGCCGACGAAAACAACCAGCCGATCATTCCTGTCGATCCCGATGGCAAGTTCGCCGGTCTGGCGTTCAAGATCATCAACGACAAATACGGCACGCTGACCTTCGTGCGCGTCTATCGTGGCGTGCTCAAGACCGGCGACACGGTGCTGAACACCACCAAGGGTCACAAGGAGCGTATCGGCCGTATCTACCAGATGCACGCCGACAAGCGCGAAGAACTGAGCGAAGTGCATGCGGGTGATATCGCGGCATTCGTGGGCCTGAAGGACAGCCAGACGGGTGACACGCTGGCCGATGCCGCCGATCCGGTTGTGCTGGAACGTATGTCCTTCCCCGTGCCGGTGATCGACATCTCCGTTGAGCCGAAGACCAAGGACGCGGTCGAAAAGATGACCCTCGCCCTGCAGAAGCTCGCGGGTGAAGATCCCTCTCTGCAGCTCAAAACCGATCAGGAAACCGGCCAGATCATCCTGTCCGGCATGGGCGAGCTGCATCTGGACATCATCATTGACCGTCTGCGCCGTGAATACGGTGTGGAAGCCAATGTGGGTGCGCCGCAGGTGGCATACCGCGAAACCATTTCGCAGGCTCATACCGAAACCTACACCCACAAGAAGCAGTCCGGTGGGTCGGGTCAGTTCGCTGAAGTGAAGATTGAGTTCCAGCCGCTTGAACGGAACGACGGTATCCTGTTCGAAAACAAGGTTGTTGGCGGCACGGTGCCGAAGGAATACATCCCGGCGGTGGAAAAGGGCATTCGCGTCCAGTCTTCCACGGGTGTTCTGGCTGGCTTCCCGACTGTGGACTTCAAGTTCACGCTGCTCGACGGTAAGTACCATGACGTTGACTCGTCCGCTCTGGCGTTCGAAATCGCCGCCAAGGCCTGCTTCCGCGAAGGCATGAAGAAGGCCGGCCCGGTCATTCTCGAACCGATCATGGATGTGGAAATCACCACCCCGAACGATCACGTGGGTGACGTGGTGGGTGACCTCAACCGTCGTCGTGGCATGATCCAGAATCAGGAAACCGCTGGTTCCACGGTTATGGTGCGTGCGTTCGTGCCGCTGAAGGAAATGTTCGGCTACATTTCCCAGCTGCGTTCCATGACCAAGGGTCGTGCATCCTTCACGATGCAGTTCCATCACTACGACCCCGTGCCGCGCAACGTGGCTGATGAAATCATGGCTCAGTCCCGCTGATTTCACGCTGCGCCGTAAGGCAGTAGAACAGGGCCGTCTCCCCACAAGGGAGGCGGCCTTTTCTTTTTGTGGGGTGCTCGGGCGGGGCTGTGGAAGCTCATGGCAAGCTCCGCTGCCGAAGGGCAGAAAAGCAAAAGGCCACGCTGCGAAACAGCGTGGCCTTTTTTGTGAGCGGAAATTGGAGGGGAAGGGTTAGCCAAACGCCCCGATATCGTGCATCAGCGCGACGCTGATTTCGCGGATGAGCTGGAAAATCTGCTCCATGGGCGCGAAGATATCACGGTGTTCACGGACATAGATTCCTTCCTCACGCGGGCCGCGCGGTTCATGGAAATCAAGGTCGGAAGGGCCGGAGCCCGTAGGGAAAATGTGGTGCATGTTCTGCAGCACGCTGGGGATATCCAGGCATAGGATCTGCTGCATCATCGCATCATGGCTGAAGCCGCCACGTGGCATAAAGAAAGGAATGCGGCAGGCCAGAAGCCAGATGCGTTCGATCAGCATGATGCGGATGGCATGCAGCAGGCGAATGCGCGGTTCGGTGCGGGGTGCGTGCTGCCAGGCTTCACGCAGGGCCAGATGGTCAGCCTGAATACGGCGGAACAGGGTCTGGAGTTCGGCAGACAGGTTGAGCTTTTCCAGATCCCTCATGATGGTCAGGAAAAAGCCCCGCCGCTTGCCATCCTGCTCCTCGGTGGCACGGTCGAGCCAGAAACCGGGGTCGAGCAGGCACACGACGCTTTTCAGCACCTTGTCATCCGAACAGGCCAGCGCATGCCGGGCAAAATCGAGCGCACGATGAAAGCGCGGGCTGGAGGTGTTCAGCGTTTCAAAGGTTTCGGGATGGCGGCGGGCAGCGGCTCCAAGGCCCTGCAACGTGTTGGCGCACCAGCCGAGCTGCTGGAGAATGGCATTGTTGAGAATGGCCCGGAGCTGGCTGGGGTGGGTAATGCGCGTGCGCGTGGCGGACTCGCTGCTCTGCCGTGCCGGGGGGCGTGAGCCCGAGCGGTCGATCAGGGAAGGACCAAATGCTCCGAGTAGTGCCGCGTAGCCCGGATCTTCCACCAGCCCGGTCATGTCCTCGATAACGCTCGAGAAGAAATCTGCCGAAAAGTCAGGGTGGTCGTAAATGGGGTCTTCATCCTGCCCGAACGGCATGTAGATGTTTTCGGCAATGGTCGCGAGTGTTGCACAGGCCAGTTCCGGCGTGCCGAACAGGGCATAGCCATCCCCGCCCTGAAAGGCGGCTTCCTCGCGGTAAGCAAGGCCGCTGGACTGGAAGCGCGCGCGGACATGGGCCGGAGACAGATAGGCCAGACGGTCGGACATGCGGAAAGGATGCGCACCGCGGCCGATGCTTTCGCCATGCGTGTCGAAAAACACCACCGTAACGTCGGTCAGTTTCCAGCGGGCCAGCAGATCGTAAATGCGCAGGCGCAGGCGCTCAATCTGGTAGGAGGCCGCAAGCTGGCCGATATAGCGGCCTGAATCGGAATAACCGAACTGGAAGCAGATACGCCCCATACGCCGCACGTAATCGCGCCATGCGGGAGAGCGCAGGGCTTCTTCCACAATATGGTCGCCATTGACGAGGGCTTCTTCCGTTTCGAACAGCGGAGAAATTTCGATCTTGTCGGCTACGCCAAAATAGGTGGCGGCCCAGAGGGCGGATAGCAGGGTGTAGCCGGTTTCGGTTTCCGCGATCAGGAAGCGTACCGGGGTTTGCGTATCCACATATTTGGTGATCTGGGCGATAGTCATCATCAACCGCCCGGCTGTCGAGGGGTCGTTGAGGAGTGCGCCGAAATCGACCGGCACGGGTTCGACCGTATCGAGTGCTTCGTTTACCCGGTTGAGCAGCGCACGGCGGTGGGCCGGGTTGCTCGGGTCATCGAGCATGTTCAGCTTCTGGCGGACGAAATTGTGCACCTGCACCGAGTTGAGGCGGACATGCGTATGGGCCAGCCCCAGCCCGTGCGACAGGAAGCCCGCGCGCGCCACCGCCAGCGGCAGCCGGGCGGAAGGCGGTGCGGAATCAATGGCATGCTGGAGCAGTTTCGCCAGTTCGGAGGCGTTGCACAGCGCGCGCTCACGGCCCTGCACCATCAGGCGGGCAAAATGCGCTACGGCCTGTGTGTCGCTCGGGCTGGTGGGGGCGGCGCTGATCTGCTCCTTCACACAGGCAATGGCGTTTTGCAGCCGTTCGCTCAGTTCGGGTGCGAGAACGCCTTCATGGGCGATCTGCTGCTCAAGGCGCATAAGCTGGAACAGTTTCATGCGCAGGCGCAGGCGCAGAGTGTCCCACCAGCCGATATCCGTGCGCCCATCCGTGTCGTAACCGACCCAGCTTGTGGCGATAACCGGACAGGGCACAAGGCTGCGCCATTGTTCAGGCCAGTTGGCCTCAGCGGTTTCCAATAGAGCGGCGCAGAGCAGGTCTATGGCGTCACGCGCGCGGGTAATGGCCTGTGCTGCGAGGGTGAATTCCTCTTCCAGCGTTGGCGGTGCGGTGCGCCGGTGGGTTTCAAAGAACGGCGCTTTTTCAGGGGGCATCTCGGTTGAGGCACACTGGGCCAGTGCGGCATAAACCGGATTGCTCAGTGCAAAGGTCGGGTGTGCGGTAAAGACAGCGGCAAAACGGATGGTGTCCGTGGCGCTGCTATAGGCCGAAAAGCTGTGTTCAGGCAGGTTTTCCAGCACCTGTGCCGCAACGGCCTTGAGCTTCTTGCGCGAAGCATCCAGGGTCGCTCCCCCAACATAGCGGTGCAGGCGGCGGGCGCGGCTGACAAAGGCATCGTCACGCAGGGTGCGGATCAGGGTTTTGATGTCATCGTAGGTCAGTTCGCCGCGGTCGAGGGATTCGCCCAGCCTGAGCGCGGTCGCCATTACGGGGTTTGTGCCTTCGGCCACGGTACCCATGCCCGAGGGCTCCGAGGGTTCGGTCATGCTGCCCAGAATGGCGCCCAGACGAGGAGGAAGGGAGGAAAGGTCAGGGAGCATGGCGACGTCTTGTCCTTGATGGGGCCGTGCCGAAGAGACTGATACTCTTGCACAAAAGTGAGTGTGATTTTTTTCACGTCTGTCCCGTTGGCGCAACAGCCTGACTGAGACGTGAGGCCAGAGGCCCAACAAAATAAAAGCTCTGTTGCCGTGGAGCACCGCATATGCCGCCCGATTACAGGGCGTTTTTGTCGTGTGACTTGGGATAAGACGGCCATGGTGCTATCCACCATGCCATGACAGTGCATGGGAATAGCGATGCTGATCTGGCCGCCCGCCAGACATTGCGACGTTACAAGCTGGCCGCGACTGGGCTGCTCGCAGGTATGGGCGGGCTGACCATCGCGGGTTACGCGGCTCCGGCCCTTGGGTGGGTGCGTGATGGCTTCTGGCTGGAAATGTTCCGCGCAGGCGCGCGGGCCGGGGTTGTAGGCGGGATTGCGGACTGGTTTGCCGTGGTGGCGCTATTCCGCCGCCCGATGGGCTTGCCCATTCCCCATACCGCTATCCTGCCAGCCCAGAAGGACCGGCTCGGCCGGGCGCTGGGGCGGTTTGTGGCCGGGCAGGTTTTTACTGAAAAAGAAGTGGAGCGGGTACTGGCGCAGGTGGATGTGCCCGCGTTTCTGGCTGACGCGCTGGAAGACCCCGCAACGCAGGATGCCGTTGTGCGGGGGGTCGTGCGCTCTGCGCCGCAAATTCTCGACAGGCTGG
The DNA here is from genome assembly GCF_047721125.1 of Acetobacter papayae. Classification (NCBI taxonomy): domain Bacteria; kingdom Pseudomonadati; phylum Pseudomonadota; class Alphaproteobacteria; order Acetobacterales; family Acetobacteraceae; genus Acetobacter; species Acetobacter papayae. The sequence continues at coordinate 18,222 of NZ_JBDNWF010000011.1, forward strand.
AGGACGGGCGGGCCAGCAATGCGCTTTCGCGCGTGATGCCGCGCCTGCTCGGGGGGAGCGATCTGGCCCCCGTAATCGCAAAGGCCTTGCGGAGTCTTGTGGATGACGACCGGCATCAGGAGGTGCTCTCCTACCTGCTGGGGCAGATCAAGGATGGTTTACAGGCCAAGGAAAGCGCTTTGCGCGCCATGATCGAGGATCGGGTGCGTGAGCAGGGCGGGCGTTTTCTCGGCTGGGCTATCGGCGGGTCCATTGCCACCAAAGTTCTGCTCGCAGCGGGCAAGGAGTTGGATCGAATCGATCCTGAAAACTCCAGCCTGCGGGAAGGGTTCACCGCCTGGGTGCGCGCCCAGATCGACCGGATAGAAACAGACCCCGAACATGGAAGCGAATTTACGCAGGCTGTGACCGGCGTTCTTTCCCATGAGAGTGTTGTGGGGTGGTGGGGCGATATTTGGCAGAAGTTCCGCCGCATGGTGGAAGCCGATGTGGAAGACCCGGAAGGCCGCGTGGCGACACTGGTGCGCGAAGGGCTGGAGCGTCTGGCCTGTCAGGCGCGGGATGATGACGTGCTGCGCCGCCGGATCATGGATAACGTGAACCGCACCACATTGCGGATGCTGCCGTTCATTCGTGAGCGGATGGTAGAATTCATCGCGCGGGTGGTGTCTGGTTGGAATGCGGTTGAAATGGCCGACAAGCTGGAACTGCGCGTGGGCAAGGACCTTCAGTTTATCCGCTTTAATGGTACGCTAGTCGGGTTTGGTGTGGGGGCGCTGCTGTTTGCGGTTCTGCGGCTGACATTCGGCCTTAACGCCCAGTAGCAGGCTGGTTTCCTGCGTGGAACACATGGCAGCACAGCCCAATATGCACTGTTTGCTTATCTGTTGACGCATGAAGCAGTGCGGCAGTCCTGCCACAGGGCCGGTATTGGGCGCGTGTCACGAATGCGTGGGACGGCCCGGGTGTGTAGATTCGGGTTGACGGGGGGGCGGCAAGCCTCCATGTATCCGAAACAGGACCGCGCAGGTCTTTAATTGGGTGAAGGCCAGACAATGCTGAAACTTTCCCGGCTGGCAGACTATGCAATCGTGATCCTGGTCAGACTGGGAGAGCAGGAAGGGGTCGTGACCTCGCCTTCTCTTGCAGCCGATACCGGGGTGCCGGAACCAACTGTGGCCAAGGTGCTTAAACTGCTGTCCACGCATGGTTTCGTGCTGTCCCAGCGGGGGGCAAAAGGGGGCTACCGCCTTGCGCGCCCTCTGGCCGAGATATCCGTAGCCAGCGTGATAACAACCGTGGATGGGCGCATTGCCCTGACCGCCTGTGTTGATGGTGGCGGCTGCGATAACGGCGTAACCTGCGGGCTGTGCGGAAGCTGGGATACGATCAATCAGGCCATCCGTGCGACACTGGAAAGCATATCGCTTGAAGATATGCGCATGAACCGCACGGCGCGGGCCTCAGCCCAGTTTCTGACAAAAAAGCCCGAGGAAATGCACGCTGGTGGCACGCTCGCCAGCCGAGAGATACGTGAAGGGGCCTGATCCATGCCGGCAGTGACAGAGACAAGAGAAGCCGTCGAGAAACTCGGACAGTCCACGTACAAGTGGGGCTTTGAAACCGATATCGAGATGGATCTGGCTCCCAAGGGGCTGAATGAAGACATTATCCGTCTGATTTCCAGCCGCAAGGAAGAACCCGAGTGGATGCTGGAATGGCGTCTGACCGCCTTCCGTACATGGCAGGCGATGGAAGACCCCCGATGGGCGAAGGTCTCTTACCCGCCTATCGACTATCAGGACCTCCATTACTATGCGGCTCCCCGCCGCAAGCCGGGTCCGAAGTCGCTTGAAGAGGTCGATCCGGCCCTGCTCAAAACTTACGAGAAGCTGGGCATCCCCCTGCATGAGCAAGCTCTGCTGGCCGGGGTGGAACCGGCTGAGGGTGAGCGCCTGCCGGTTGCGGTGGATGCGGTGTTCGACAGCGTTTCCGTTGCTACCACCTTCCGTAAGACGCTGGCGGAAGCGGGGGTGATTTTCTGCCCTATTTCAGAAGCGGTGCGTGAACACCCCGATCTGGTGCGGCGTTACCTTGGTAGCGTAGTGCCAACGGGCGATAATTTCTTTGCCGCCCTTAATTCGGCTGTGTTTACCGACGGTTCCTTTGTTTACGTGCCCAAAGGGGTGCGTTGCCCTATGGAACTGTCCACCTATTTCCGTATCAATGCCCGCAACACAGGGCAGTTCGAACGCACGCTGATCGTGGTGGAAGAGGGGGCTTCGGTTTCCTATCTGGAAGGCTGCACGGCCCCCATGCGCGATGAAAACCAGCTCCATGCCGCGGTGGTCGAACTGGTGGCGATGGATGATGCGTCCATCAAGTATTCCACCGTTCAGAACTGGTATCCGGGGGATGAAGAAGGCCGGGGCGGAATTTACAATTTCGTCACCAAGCGTGGTGCGTGCCGTGGTGCCCGCTCCAAGATTTCCTGGACGCAGGTTGAGACGGGCTCGGCCATTACGTGGAAATATCCTTCATGTATCCTTCAGGGTGAAGGCTCGGTGGGGGAATTCTACTCTGTGGCGGTTACCAATAACTGCCAGCAGGCCGATACCGGCACCAAGATGATCCATCTGGGCCGCAACACGCGCTCGACCATTATTGCCAAGACCATCAGTGCCGGGCGTTCGGACAGCACGTATCGTGGTCTGGTACGCGTGCAGCCCAAGGCCTCTGGTGCTCGCAACTTCACCCAGTGCGACAGCCTGCTGATAGGGGACCGGTGTGGCGCCCATACCGTGCCGTATATCGAATGCCGTAACATGGCGGCCCGTGTTGAACATGAGGCCACCACATCCAAAATATCAGAAGACCAGCTTTTTTACTGCCGCCAGCGCGGCCTGTCGGAGGAAGATGCCGTGGGGCTGATCGTGAACGGTTTCTGCCGGGACGTGCTCAAGGAGCTTCCCATGGAGTTTGCGGTCGAGGCCCAGAAACTCCTGCAGATCAGTCTTGAAGGTAGCGTCGGTTAAGGGAGCCCTGCATATGAGCCAGTTTTTGGAAATTTCCGGCCTGAACGCCAGAATCGACGCTGACGGACAGGAAAAGCAGATTCTGCGTGGTGTGGATCTGAGCATCCCCCCCGGCGAGGTGCATGTCATCATGGGGCCGAACGGCTCGGGCAAGTCCACCCTGTCCTATGTTCTGGCCGGGCGTGATGATTACGAAGTCACCTCTGGTAGCGTGCAGTTTCAGGGGCAGGACCTGCTGGCCATGGAACCGGAAGAACGTGCGGCGGCAGGTCTGTTCCTTGCTTTCCAGTCGCCGGTGGAACTGCCGGGTGTCAATAACGCCAACTTCCTGCGCACGGCTGTTAACGCCGTACGCCGCGCACGAGGTCAGGAAGAGCTGGACGCGGTGGCGTTTCTCAAGCTGGCGCGCGAGGCCGCAAAGACCCTCTCCATGGCGCCGGACATGCTCAAGCGGAACGTCAATGTCGGTTTTTCCGGCGGGGAAAAAAAGCGCAACGAAGTGTTGCAGATGACCCTGCTCCAGCCCAGCTTTGCCATTCTGGACGAAACCGATAGCGGTCTGGATGTCGATGCGCTGCGGGTTGTGGCTGAAGGCGTCAATCGCCTGCGTGCGCCTACGTTCTCGGCGCTGGTGATCACCCACCATCAGAAACTGCTCGACTATCTGGTGCCTGATCGTATCCACGTCATGGCCAAGGGCCGCATCATTCTGTCTGGTGGCCCAGAACTGGCCCGCCAGATCGATCAGGAAGGTTACGCCAAGTTCCTGTCGGAGGCGGCGTGAATATGATCAGCCCGGACAGGAGCGGCCCTCTGAACCTGTTCACTTCGCGGCTTGAGGGCATTACCGGTGCCGAGCGTCAGCAGGCCGTAGCGGCCTTGCAGCGCGCGGGCCTGCCGACCCGCCGGGTGGAAGCGTGGAAATACACGGCTCTGCGTGCTTTGGGGCAGACCAGCCTTTCCGCGCCTGCGGCTCTTTATGACGCAAAAGCGGCCCGCGCCGTGCTGGATGATGTGCTGTCGGCGCAGGATAGCTTGGCCAGCCTGCCTCGGCTGGTGTTTGTCAATGGTCGTCACGCGCCGGAACTGAGCGTGCTGCCCAAAGCCGTTACGGTTACTTTTTTTGCCGATACGCCCCGGTTCGGCACGACTGCCGCCCCTGATCGTGATCCGCTGGTGGCGCTGAATACGGCTCTGGCTGAAGACGGCGCACAGATACAGGTCGAGGCCGGCGTAGACGGTGGAGCGCTTGTGCTCCTGTCCATCGGCCTTGGGGTGCAGGGCAGTGCGTTTTCCTTCCACCCCCGTCACGCTGTCACCCTGGCATCTGACGCCCGTCTGGAACTGATTTGCGTGCAGGCGGGGCAGGGCGCGTATTTCCATAACCCGGTTACGGATATCAGCGTTGGCAGCGGTGCGGCTCTTGAGCATGTAACCCTTCAGCTTGAAGGGGCAGAGGCGGCAGGCCTTGGCACCGTTTATGCCGATGTCGCCAGCGAAGGTGTTTATGACAGCTTCGCCCTTGGTGTGGATGGGCTTTTGCTGCGGCATGAAGTGCATGCTCGGCTTGGGGCCTCGCGCGCGGCGGTGCATGTTAACGGTGTGCAGCGGCTTGGCGGCTCACAGGTGGGGGACATGACCAGTGTCATTACCCATGCCGCGCCCGACTGTATTTCCCGCCAGACCGTGCGCAATGTGCTGGACGGCCATGCCCGGGGTGTTTTTCAGGGCAAGGTGCTGGTTGAGCAGATCGCCCAGAAAACCGATGGCTACCAGATGAATCAGGCGTTGCTGCTTTCGCCCGATGCGGAAATAGATGCCAAGCCTGAGCTTGAAATCTATGCCGACGACGTGCGGTGCAGCCATGGGGCTACGGTTGGTGCGCTGGATGATGAGCAGCTATTCTACCTGCGCAGCCGGGGTGTGCCTGAGGCTCAGGCGCGGCAGATTCTGATCGAGGCCTTTCTGGACGAAACGCTGGGCCTGATTTCTCACGCCGGGGCACAAGCACTGTGCCGGGCCATGCTGACCCGCAAGGGTGCTGCAGGAGAGAGCGCATGAATACCGACAAGACCCTGAAAACAGCTCCCACAGGTGGGCTGGACGTACAGGCGGTGCGTGCGCAGTTTCCCATCCTGTCCGAAACGGTACATGGCCGTCCGTTCGTCTTTCTGGATAGCGGCGCGTCGGCACAGAAGCCCACTGTGGTGATCGACGCCATGGCGGACACCATGCGCCACCAGTATGCCAACATCCATCGTGGCGTATACTGGATGAGCGAACGCACTAGCGATGCCTATGAGGCGGTGCGTGGGCAGGTTGCGGCTTTCCTGAATGCGTCTTCGCATGAAGAAATCATTTTCACCCGCAACAGCACAGAAGCCATCAATCTTGTCGCGCATTCGCTCGGCACTCTGATGAAGCCGGGTCAGGCCGTGCTGATTTCGGAAATGGAGCACCACGCCAACCTGATCCCCTGGCAGATGCTGCGCGATCGCTCGGGTGTGGAACTCAGGGTTGCCCCCATTACGGATGCAGGTGATCTGGACATGGAAGCCTATGGCCGCCTGCTGGATGACGGCAAGGTGGCGCTGGTGGCTATTACCCACATGTCCAATGTGCTGGGTACCATTACTCCCGCACGCCAGATTGCCGATATGGCGCATGCCGCAGGGGCTCTTGTGCTGTTTGATGGCAGTCAGGCCGCCGTGCACCATAAAACCGATGTGCAGGCTCTGGGGGCTGATTTTTACACATTCACCGGCCACAAGCTGTATGGCCCGACCGGAATTGGCGTTTTGTGGGGGCGTCGGGCGCTGCTTGATGACATGCCGCCTTTCATGGGCGGGGGGGATATGATCTCCTCTGTCACGTTTGAAAAATCGACATGGGCTAATACGCCTCACAAGTTCGAAGCGGGAACGCCTGCCATTGTGGAAACCCTCGGTCTTGGGGCGGCTATCCGCTGGGTTGAATCCATTGGGTTCGACGCGATTGAAGCGCATGAACAGGCACTCACAGCCTATGCGCTCGAAAAACTGGCCACGGTGCCGGGGCTGCGTGTCGTGGGGGCACCCAAACAGCGTGGTGGGGTGATTTCCTTTACCATGGCCGATGTGCACCCGCATGACATCGCCACCCTGTTGGACCGCAACGGGATTGCGGTACGTGCGGGCCAGCACTGTGCGGAACCACTTATGCGCAGGCTTGGCCTGCATGCCACGACCCGCGCCAGCTTTGGTGTTTATACCGATACCAACGATATCGATGCTCTGGCCGAAACACTGGTGCGGATCAGGGATTTCTTTGTGTGAACAGTTTGGCGCAGGATCTGTATGACCGGCAGATTGTGGAGCGGGCGCGCAACCCGCTTCACGCCGGGGACCTGCCCGAGCCGGACTTGCAGGGAGAAGGGCGTAACCCCCTGTGTGGTGACAGGACACGGCTGGATATTGCCCTGCAGGGGCACCATATCAGTCAGATCAGGCATCGCACGCGTGGATGCGCCTTATGCACGGCGGCAGCGGATATGCTGGCCGAGCGGCTGAGCGGTTGCAGTGTGGAAGAGGCCCGCGCAGTGGGTGCCCGTTTTTCCGCCATGCTGGTTGCCCAGGATGCTCCGGCACAAACCATTGTGCAGGGTGCAGAAGAACAGAGAAACGACCCGCTGGAAGGCATGCCATCGCTGGGGGTTATGGAACCCCTGACGGCAGTACGTTTTCACAAGGCGCGGATACGTTGTGTAGAATTGCCATGGGTCGCGCTTAAGGAGGCATTAGCTCATGTCCGTGTCTGACGACATACAGGTTTCGGGTCAGACCGAACCACAGCATGAGGAGCAGATCCGCAAGGATGTGCTTGAGGATAACGATGCCGCGGGTGAACCGAAGGCACGGGTGGAAAGCTGGCACCCGGAAGGTGAGGCGACCGAGAGTGCTGTCGCCCAGCATTCGGGCGCGGTTTCAGAAGATGCCGTGATCGAGGCCATAGCCAAGGTACATGATCCGGAAATTCCGGTGAACATCTATGAGCTTGGTCTGATTTACGCGATCGATCTGTATGATGATGGCCGCGTGCACGTGGATATGACCCTGACGGCTCCCAATTGCCCCAGCGCGCAGGAACTGCCCGCTCAGGTAAAGGAAGAAGTCGAGCGGGTGCCGGGTGTTACCTCGGCCGATGTGGATGTCGTTTGGGACCCGCCATGGGATATGTCGCGCATGAGCGACGAGGCTCGGCTGGCCCTGAACATGTTCTGAACACCAAAGAAGTGAGGGAGGGAAAAATGGCCCAAGTTTCCAGCACAAAGCCTGCGGTACGGAGCCTGCCGCCCCTGATCAGCCTGACAGATGCCGCGGCAACCCGGTTGCAGCATCTGTATGCTACGGCGCATGAGGGGCAGTTGCTGCGCGTTTCGGTCTCTACACGCGGCTGCTCTGGTCAGGCTTATGACATGAGCTTTGTCAGCCAGCCCGGTGATGGTGATGAAGTGGTGAACAGCCATGACGTGACCGTTCTGGTGGACCGGAAGGCAACACTGTTCCTGATCGGCTCACAGATGGATTATCGCGAGGGCGATCTCGAATCCGGGTTTGTTTTCAGTAACCCTAACGAGAAGGGCCGCTGCGGCTGCGGCGAGAGCTTTCACGTCTGAAATCGCACACGGTTTCCGTCTCGGCTGACCACAGGAACTGGTCAACCACTGAGACGGAATGCAGCCGGTAGCCTGCTTGAGCCAGAAGTGCAGTGTCCTTGGACAGAGCTGCCGGGTTGCAACTGACATAAACAACCTGCGCAGGCAGACCCCGGACAATCTGATCCATCTGGTTTTTGGCCCCGGCATGGGGTGGGTCCAGCACAACAGCCGTAGCTTGCGCCAGTTCCTTGGCCATGACCGGCTGACGGTTCAGATCTCTATGGTGCGCGGTAATGCGCGCTTTGCCTATGGCGGCTTTCAGCGCGCTCCAAGCCGGGCCGAAGCCTTCATAGGCGCTTACCTGACAGCGTTGCGCCAGCGCGAAGGTGAGGGTGCCGCACCCGGCATACAGTTCCACCACGTTTGCACGGCGAATCATTTTTTCTGGCAGAGTCGCCATAACCGCGTTTTGAATGGCCTGCTCGCTGGCAGCGCTTGCCTGCAGGAACCCGCCCGGAGGGGGCGAGACACTGTGGCCTGCAATGGTCTGGGTTACGGGCGCGCGTTGTGTCGCGGTTTCCGTAGCTTCCGGGTTTGAGGCTGAAGCCCAGCTTATGCGTGGAATGGCACATTCTTCGGCCATTTGCGCCAGACGGATACGGTCAGCCGCAGTGAGCGGGGCATCGGTTATCAGCAGGATATCTGGCCCGCTATCCAGCAGATTGATGTGCAGGCTGGCTTCGCGCCGGATCGCCTGTATGCTGTGCAGGACGTTTCTGAATGCTGGCAGCAGTGCCAGAATATGCGGGTCGAGCACCAGGCAGGTGGTCATATCCACAATGTTTTTTGTGCCCCGCCCATGCAACCCGATAAGCATGGAAGCCGCGCCGCGTTTGACAGCCAGATCAGCCCTGCGGCGGCTATGGGGAGTAACCTGAAAGGTTGAAGCCTCCGGCACCGTCTCAAAACCTGCACTCTGCAACGCACGGGTAACGCGCTGAACCTTCCAGTCCAGCAGAGTATCCAGCCTCACATGCTGCAGGGCGCAGCCACCACAGGATTCGGCCAGAGAGCAGGGGGGCGTCACCCGTTCGGGGGCCGCTTCAATGACAGCATCAAGCTGCCATGTGCCTTTACGGGTTTCTTCAATACGGACGGTCTCGCCCGGCAGGGTGCCGGCTACATGGGCCACCTGCCCATCAGGCAGGGAGATAGCGCCATCTCCCAAGCCTGCCAGATACAGAACCTTTGCCACTTCCTGCCGTGCAGGCGCGGTTTTATCTGCCCGAGTCTCCCCCATCGCTCCGATCTCTTCCGGTATTTGTGTCCGTGCCAGTTTAATCAGGCGTCGGAGCGGGAGGGTGTCTGTGCCGTATCCGCCTCTGGTGCCGCAATACCCGGTGTGTTGGGGCGCACGGACGAGCGGCGGGGAAGCTGCATGAATGCGGGCTGAAGGTCACCAAACCCGATTGTCTCGCCGCCGGGAACGGGAGCAATTTCATCGCGCTGGTGGCGTGCCTGCTTGCCATGCGGCTTGCTGTCATGCCGGGGGCGTTCCTGCGGTTCAGGGCGTGTATCCGGGGCGGATTCGGGCCGGGCATTGCGCGGGCGGTCACGCTCTTTTTCCCGGTTCTTTTCCTTGTCCCGCGGCTTGTCCTTTTCGCGGTGCCTGTCCTTGTCTTTATCCTTGCGGCCGCGGTCACGCTCGCCTGCGGGGCGCTTGCCTTCGGCCCATTCAAGCTGCGTCACGCCGTCTACGGTCATACGCGGAATGGGTTTTTTGGTCAGTTCCTCAATCGCTTCGGCCAGTGTCCGGTCATAAGGGCAGGCCAGACTATAGGCATGGCCTTCACGCCCGGCACGCCCGGTACGGCCAATGCGGTGAACATAGTCTTCAGCATGGAACGGCAGGTCGAAATTGAACACATGCGACAGGCCGCCGATGTCGATCCCGCGTGCGGCCACATCGGAGCAGACGAGCACTTTCAGATCACCGCTCTTGAAGCGTTCCAGTGTGGAAAACCGGACGGATTGCGGCAGGTCCCCATGCAATGCGCCTGCGGAAAACCCGTGCTTGATGAGCGACTTGGTCAGAACATCCACATCGCGCTTGCGGTTGCAGAAAACGATGGCGTTCTGGAGCTTGGGGTCACGCAGCAGCAGGCGCAGTGTCCGGCGCTTGTCATGTTCATCCACCACCAGCAGGCCGGTGGTGATGGTGGTTGCCACAGAGGAAGGCCGTGCAACCGTGATTTCCTTGGGGGAGTGCAGGAACGCATCCGCCAGCTTGCGGATGGCGGGTGCCATGGTCGCGGAAAAGAACAGGGTCTGACGCATGGGCGGCAGCAGGCCGACAATTTTTTCAATGTCGGGAATGAAGCCCATGTCCAACATGCGGTCGGCTTCGTCAATCACCAGAATTTTGGTGTGGCTCAGCAGCAGCCCGCCGCGTGCAAACAGGTCCAGCAGGCGGCCGGGCGTTGCGATAAGCACATCAACCCCACGGTTGAGCACTTCCTTTTGCTCGGCCATGCTTTCGCCGCCGATCAGCAGGGCATGGTTGAGCTTGAGGTGCTTGCCGTAATTGACGAAATTTTCTGCAACCTGAAGAGCAAGCTCGCGGGTGGGTTCCAGAATCAGCGAGCGGGGCATACGGGCCCGCGCACGGGAATCGCTCAGGATTTCGAGCATAGGCAGCGTGAAGGAGGCTGTCTTGCCGGTGCCTGTCTGGGCCACGCCGAGGACATCGCGCGCCATCAGCACGGCAGGAATGGCCTGCGCCTGAATGGGCGTGGGGTGCACGTATCCCATCTCGGTTACGGCACGCAGGAGTGGTTCTGAAAGCCCCAGATCAGCAAAGGTAATTTTTTCCTCACCTGCGGCGGGAGCAGGAGAGGGCGCTACCGGGTTTTCAGGTTCCGGCGCGCTGGCCTCGGTTGCAGCCGGAGCCTGAGTGGACTCGGGCAGAAGCTCAACTGCGACAGGAGCGCTTTCTTCGGTCTTTTTGGCCCGTGTGGTTTTTTTGCGCGGGGTGCTGGTGGTGGTTTTGCCTGCGGTGGCAGCGCTACGGGTAGCGCGCTTCGCTTTGGGTGCAGGCGGTGCAGCCAGTTCTTCCTGAACCGTTTCCGTCAGCTCTGCGGGGTTTTCAGCCTTGGCCGTCTGGGCAGCACTGACCTTGCGGCGGCGCGGCGCGGCTTTGGGTGTCGTTTTGCCAGCGGTTTTCGGGCTGGCGTCATCGGCAACAGGGGCTGACAGTTCAGGCACGGCTGTATCCGCTTTGGCGGGCGCTACAGCTTTCGCACGGGTTTTTGTCCTGCTCGAAGGCGCTGCTTTTGCGGGCTTCGCTTCCTTGGCGGCTGCCGCTGGGGGCGGTGCGTCAACTGTTTCCACCACGGCAGGCGCGTCCGTGGAGGCAGCCTTCCGGCTCCGGGAAGGGGATGTCTTGCGGGTGCGTGCGGGCGTTTTAGCTGTCAATATGCTCTCGGAACAAAGGTCGGTCGGTTTTACCCCTGACTGAGCGGGCCTGCCGTATGGTTTGCCGTCGCCAGATCAATTAGGGCAGCCGAGCCGGTTTCGCAGCCTGTCAGGTGCTAGCCCGGATAAAGGTCTTTCCGCCCGAAATCAAGTTTTTGGGCGGAAAGACAGATTTTTTTCACATAAAGGGATGGCCGAGGCAGGCAGACAGGATCGCCAGAAAACCCAGCGCCATGATTGCAAGCATTTGCGTGCGGATCGAGTCGAAGGCACTGGCCTGCGGGCGGATGGCGCGGCGCACTTTCTGATAGGGGCCGAAATAAAGGCGGGCGAACAGCCCAGCCATGATCAGACCAAAGGCCTGCATGGCGTTGACCGTCCATGGCACGTTGGCAAAGCCGCCTTCATGCAGGATCAGCAGCCAGCCCGAAACCAGCGTTGTCGGAATGGCGTGCGTCAGCCCTTTGAAAAAACGCGCGAGCGTTTGCAGCATGATGGAATTGCGCTGTGTGGCATCCAGCAGGCCGAGGCTCGGGCGCAGAATCGTGGTGGCATAAAAGGTGCCGCCGACCCACAGCGCAATGCTGATGATATGAAGCGTGAGCACCAGGCTCCAGAGGGGGGGATGAGGCATGAGGACTCCGCGAGAACGTGGCTGGCAGAAAGGCCGGGGGCGAGGGTGATGCCGCAGGGTGAACAAGCCACTATTAGGGGCATCACGCCGCTGTATCGGGCCTGATTTGCCAAGCCAGGCGCCCGGGTGCAAGGGGTATGTTCCATTGCGGGTCCGTGGCCCGGTTTGTGAGGGAGGTCTGCCATGCTGTCTTTTCCCCTGCGTGAACTGGGTGTTTACACACCGGCTGAAATGGGTGCGGTGGACAGGCTGGCGCAGCAGCATGTGCCTGTTGTGACCCTTATGGAGAATGCAGGGCGTGCCGTGGCCCGCGCCATGCGTGCGGCCATGCGACCCGCGCGCGTGCTGGTGCTCTGTGGGCCGGGCAATAATGGGGGGGATGGATATGCCGCCGCCCGTTATCTGCTTGAAGCGGGCTGGCCTGTGGCCGTGGCAGCCCTGACAGAGCCCAAGGCAGGGAGCGCTGCCGCCGATGTGGCGGGGCGCTTTACAGGGCCGCGGGTGCCATTTGTGGCGGAGGAATCCGCCCGGGTGGATGTGGTGGTCGATGCGGTGTTCGGCGCGGGGCTTGCGCGTGACGTTGCCCCAGCGGTGGCCGATGTGCTGCGGGCCGCAGGGCGCGTTGTGGCCGTGGACGTGCCTTCGGGAGTGGATGGCGGCACCGGGCAGGTGCGCGGCTATGCACCATCGGCTGAACTTACAGTTACCTTCTGTCGTTATAAGCCTGCGCATCTGCTCTACCCGGTGCGGGAGAAAATGGGGCGCATTGTGCTTGCGGATATCGGCATGCCGTCGGAGGCGCTGGAAGCCCAGCCCCCGCAGGCATGGCTGAATGCGCCGGGGTTGTGGCGTGTGCCCGAACTCACGCCTGAGAGCCATAAATATACACGTGGCGTTGTCAGTCTCTGCGCGGGTGAAGCCATGCCGGGGGCGGCTCGACTCTGCGCTTCGGGTGCGCGGGCCGCGGGTGCGGGGCTGGTGCGTCTGGCAGCGGGGGAGAATGCTGCGGCTTTCCGGCTGGGGGAGCCGGGCCTGATTGTGGATGACGCGCCGTTGGCGGTGCTGTTGGACGATGCGCGGCGGCATGTTTGGGTTTGTGGGCCGGGGCTGACGGAGGCGGAAGTGGGTCTTACGCTGCCGCAACTTGTCGAGGCCGGACGGTGTGTGCTGGCGGATGCCGGTGCCCTGAGTGCCGCCTCCGGGCGACCGGATGCGCTCAGGGGTGTTGCGGTCATAACGCCCCATGCTGGAGAGTTCGCGCGTGTTTTTGGTGCGATAGGGGATGATCCGCCCGCACGGGTGCGGCAGGCCGCACGGCAGACCGGGGCGGTTGTGGTGCTCAAGGGCGCCTCCACTCTAATTGCCGCACCCGATGGGCGGCTGGCTATTAATGTGCATGCAACGCCTGCTCTGGGCACGGCGGGTTCGGGCGATACCCTTTCCGGGGTAATTGCCGCCATGCTGGCGGCGGGTATGCCTGCATGGGAGGCGGCCTGCGCCGGAGTCTGGCTGCATGGAGAGGCCGGGCTGCGTGCCGGGCCGTGGCCTGTGGCGGAGGCGCTGGATCGGCATCTTGGGGCTGCCCGGGCGGAAGCGGAGCGGCGTCAGGGATTGTCTGCGCGTGAACAGGGTGTGATATAAGGGATTATTGGTCGCGTTGGGTGGCGGCGCTCTCTTGCCGTCTGGTCCGCTTTGGGCTAAACGCACGCATCTTGCGACGGCGAGTAATGCGCGGGCGTGGTGGAATTGGTAGACACGCCAGATTTAGGTTCTGGTGGCGCAAGTCGTGGGGGTTCAAGTCCCTCCGCCCGTACCACATGGTTTCTTACTCCCGTCCCGTTCCGTGGTAGCCCATGGCTGATGCTGCGGGATGTCCGAAGTCTATATGTACCAAGAGGAAGGCCTGGCCGATGCAGGTAACCGAGACCCTTTCCGAAGGGCTGAAGCGTGGTTTCACCGTGACAGTTCCGGCTGTAGAACTTGAAGGCAAGCGCGATGCGCGCCTCAAGGAAGTGGCCGCTAACCTGAACCTGCCGGGTTTCCGTCCGGGCAAGGTGCCTGTGTCTCTGGCGCGCCAGCGTTATGGTGCCGCCGTGTGGGGCGAAGTGATCGAACAGGCCGTGTCCGATTCCATCCGTGCTGTTTTTGACGAGCGTGGCCTGCGCCCTGCTGGTCAGCCGCAGGTTGATCTGGTCTCCGGTCAGGAAGACGACGGCAAGGATCTGGAATTCAAGGTCGAGAGCGAAATCCTGCCCGAAATCGCAGTGCCTGATCTCTCCGGTCTGGCCCTGACGCGCCTCAAGGCGACTGTCAGCGATGAAGCAGTGGACAAGGCTCTGGCCGATATTGCCCAGCGCGGCCGCAACTTCGAAGTGATCGAAGAAGTCCGCCCTGCCGCCAAGGGTGACGTTGTCGCCATTGACTTCGTTGGCAAGCGCGACGGCGTGCCGTTTGACGGTGGCACGGCTGAAGACGTGAACGTCGAAATCGGTGGTGAAGGCTTTATCCCCGGTTTTGCCGAGCAGATCGAAGGCATGAAGCCCGGTGAAGAAAAGATCATCACCGTGACGTTCCCCGCCGATTACGGCGCGGCTGAACTGGCCGGTCAGGAAGCGACCTTCGACATCAAGGCGAAGCAGCTCAAAAAAGCTGTTGATGCCGAAATCAACGATGATCTGGCCAAGTCGATCGGTTTTGAAACCCTCGATCAGCTCAAAGACCTGATCCGCAAGCAGATCAGCGGCGAGTATGACCAGCTTACGCGCCTGCGCATCAAGCGCGACCTGCTGGACGCACTGGCTGGCAAGGCCGACTTCGAAGCGCCCGCCGGTATGGTGGAAAGCGAGTTCCAGCAGATCTGGGCGCGCGTTGAATCTGACCGCAATGCCGGTCAGCTCGACGACGAAGACAAGGAAAAAGACGAAGACACCCTGCGTGCGGACTATCGCAAGATTGCCGAACGCCGCGTGAAGCTTGGTCTGCTGCTGGCTGAAATCGGCCGCAAGAACGGTATCACCGTTAGCTCGGAAGAGCTGGGTCGTGCCGTGCGGGCTGAGGCTATGCGCTATCAGGGTCAGGAACAGCAGGTTTTCGAGTTCTTCCAGAAGAACCCGCAGGCCGCTGAAGGCCTGCGGGGGCCGATCTTCGAAAACAAGGTGGTCGACTACCTGATCGAACTCGCCACGGTGACGGATAAAGAAGTCACCCCGGACGAGCTTTCTGATATTCCGGCAGCGGATATCTGAGAAAACGGCTCTGTCCCGCCAGTGTGAACTGGCGGGACATTCTTTTTGAGCCTGTTTTTCTTTTCCGGGGTGGCATCTTGCCACTTTATCTCTATCTTGAAGGAATGAGCCTGTAACCGGTCGTCTCCAAAGGAGGCGGTGGGTAAGGGACGTTTCAGTTTTTTATACGGGAATGAGTGGCATGAGGGATCGTGATCCCGTTGAGATTTTCAGCAACGCACTGGTTCCGATGGTGGTCGAGCAGACCTCCAGGGGCGAGCGGGCTTTCGATATCTATTCCCGTCTGCTGCAGGAACGCATCATCTTTTTGACCGGTCCGGTTTACGATCAGGTGTCATCGCTGATTTCAGCGCAGCTCCTGTATCTGGAAAGCGTTAACCCGACCAAGGAAATCTCTTTCTATATCAACAGCCCCGGTGGGGTGGTGTCAGCCGGTCTGGCTATTTACGACACCATGCAGTACATCCGCAGCCCCGTTAGCACCGTGTGTATCGGTCAGGCGGCTTCCATGGGCTCGCTCCTGCTGGCTGGTGGTGAGAAAGGGCGGCGTTTTGCCCTGCCCAATGCGCGTGTCATGGTGCATCAGCCTTCGGGTGGGGCGCAGGGACAGGCCAGCGATATTGAAATTCAGGCCCGCGAGATCCTTATCATCCGCCAGCGCCTGAACGAGATCTATCGTGAGCATACTGGCCGGACGCTTGAGGAAATCGAGCAGAAGCTCGAGCGCGACACCTATATGTCAGCAGAAGAAGCGCAGTCTTTCGGGATTGTTGATGAAGTCATCACCCGCCATAGTGCAACACAGGCGGACAAGAAGGATAAAGATCATCCCTGATCTGGTATACTTTGAACTTCCTGTTACATTAAGGGAGTGTTCCGCTGACTTTTGGGCGGAAAAAGACCGGAACGCGGTTCCCGGTAATGTGGAACCCTGGATGATCGAGGGAGGAGACCGATGAACGCGAAGTCCGGTGATTCCAAAAACACGCTGTATTGCTCGTTCTGCGGCAAATCGCAGCACGAGGTGCGGAAGCTGATTGCCGGCCCGACCGTGTTCATCTGTGATGAATGCGTGGAACTCTGCATGGATATCATCCGTGAAGAGAACAAGACATCCTTGGTCAAATCGCGCGAGGGCGTGCCCACACCGCGCGAAATCTGCAAGGTGCTGGATGATTATGTCATCGGGCAGATGCAGGCCAAGAAGGTTCTGTCCGTTGCAGTGCATAACCACTACAAGCGTCTGACACAGGTGGCCAAGGCTGGCGAAGTTGAAATCGCCAAGTCCAACATCCTTCTGGTCGGCCCGACGGGTTCGGGCAAGACGCTACTGGCCCAGACACTGGCCCGTATCCTTGATGTGCCCTTTACCATGGCCGACGCCACCACCCTGACCGAAGCCGGTTATGTGGGTGAGGATGTTGAAAACATCATCCTCAAACTGCTGCAGGCTTCTGACTACAATGTGGAGCGGGCGCAGCGCGGTATTGTCTATATCGATGAAATCGACAAGATTTCGAAGAAATCGGACAATCCCTCCATTACCCGCGATGTCAGTGGTGAAGGTGTGCAGCAGGCGCTGCTCAAACTGATGGAAGGCACGGTTGCATCTGTGCCGCCGCAGGGTGGGCGCAAGCATCCGCAGCAGGAATTCCTGCAGGTGGATACCACCAACATGCTGTTTATCTGCGGTGGGGCGTTCGCCGGGCTGGACAAGATTATTTCCGCGCGTGGTAAGGGCACCAGCATCGGCTTCGGGGCGGATGTCCGCTCACCCGATGAGCGTCGTACAGGTGAAATCCTGCATGATGTGGAACCTGAAGATCTGATGAAATTCGGGCTTATCCCTGAATTTATCGGGCGTCTGCCGGTTCTCGCAACGCTGGGCGATCTGGACGAAGCAGCTCTGATCAAGATCCTGACCGAGCCCAAAAATGCTTTGGTCAAGCAGTATCAGCGTCTGTTCCAGATGGAAGACGTACAGCTTACCTTTACGGATGATGCACTCAAGGCCATTGCCGACCGTGCAATCGTGCGTAAGACCGGTGCGCGTGGGCTGCGTTCCATTATGGAAAGCATTCTCATGTCCACCATGTTCGACCTGCCGGGTCTGGATAATGTGGAAGAGGTGGTCGTCAACCGCGAGGTGGCGGACGCCAAAACCAGCCCTGTCTATGTTTATGGACAGAAAAAAGAACTGCCAACGGAGCAGTCGGCCTGAAAAGGTCACGGTCCGGTAACCGTGCCAGACATCTGAGCTGGCACGGTTTTCTTCTGGCCCCCTATTGCGCCGGGGTTATGGCGTTGCAACATACAAGAGAACAGAGCCCTTTTCCGTAGGCGGAAGGGGCGGACAGGCTTCTGGCGTGCCGCCTGGCGGGCGTAAGGAGTTCGATCGTCCTTGTCAGGAGGTCTTGAGAATGTCTGAAAACGAAAAACCCGTCACACGTCGTCGTCGTAAGGCCGTTGCCTCTGAGACACCCGCTACCGAGGTGGTGCGGTCTCAGTCAGGGAAAAAAGCCGGTGCGCGCAAGGTGGAAACCACGCATGTAGCCGTGTTGCCGCTGCGGGATATTGTCGTGTTTCCTCACATGATCGTGCCGCTATTCGTTGGGCGGGAAAAATCGGTCAAGGCGCTCGAATCCGTCACGCGGGACGATCATCACATTCTGCTGGTAGCCCAGCGGGACGCAGCTCAGGATGATCCGGGTGTAGACGATATCTATACGGTCGGGACGCTCTCCACCATTCTGCAACTGCTCAAGCTGCCTGATGGTACTGTGAAGGTGCTGATGGAAGGCGTTAAGCGCGTGCGGGTGAAAGCCATGCATGACAAGCAGGGGTATTTTGAGGCCGACGTGGAAGACATGCCCGAGCAGCCGGCCGAAGGGGCCGAGGCTGAGGCGCTTGGCCGCTCGATCGTGTCGCAGTTTGAGCAGTATATGAAGCTCAACAAAAAGATCGCGCCCGAGGTGCTGGTTTCGCTCAACCAGATCAGCGATCTGTCCAAGCTGGCGGATACTGTTACCAGCCACCTGAATCTCAAGATCGCGGAAAAGCAGGAAATTCTTGAACTGCCGACGGTTACGGCCCAGCTCGAGAAAATTTTCGGTCATATCGAAGCCGAGATTGACGTGTTGCAGGTGGAGAAAAAAATCCGCAACCGCGTCAAACGGCAGATGGAAAAGACCCAGCGCGAGTACTATCTGAACGAGCAGCTCAAGGCCATTCAGAAGGAACTGGGCGAGGGTGAAGACGGGCGCGACGAAACCGCCGAAATCGAAGAAAAAATCGCCAAGGCGCGTCTGCCGCGTGAAGCGCGTGAGAAAGCCGTTAGCGAGCTGAAAAAGCTGCGTGGCATGAGCGCCATGTCAGCCGAATCCACGGTGGTGCGCAATTATCTCGACTGGATTGTCAGTATTCCGTGGAAGAAGCGTACCAAGGTTCGTCACGATCTGCATGAAGCCGAGACGATTCTCGATACCGACCACTACGGTCTGGAGAAGGTCAAGGAGCGTATTCTTGAGTATCTGGCGGTGCAGAGCCGTTCGCAGAAACTTAAGGGGCCGATTCTGTGCCTTGTGGGGCCGCCCGGCGTGGGTAAGACTTCTCTGGCGCGGTCCATCGCCAAGGCAACGGGGCGTCACTATGTCCGCATGTCTCTGGGGGGTGTGCGTGACGAGGCTGAAATCCGTGGTCACAGGCGCACTTACATCGGCTCCATGCCGGGCAAGATCATTCAGGGTATGAAAAAGGCGAAGGTTTCCAACCCGCTGTTCCTGCTTGATGAGATCGACAAGCTCGGAGCCGACTGGCGTGGTGACCCGGCTTCTGCCCTGCTGGAAGTGCTGGACCCGGAACAGAACGCGACATTCGCGGATCATTATCTGGAAGTGGATTATGATCTGTCTGATGTGATGTTCGTTACCACGGCGAATAGTCTCGATATGCCCCAGCCGCTGCTGGACCGCATGGAGATCATCCGTCTGTCCGGTTACACCGAGGATGAAAAGCTTCAGATTGCGCGTAAGCACCTGATTTCAAAGCAGATTGAAGCGCATAACCTGAAGGCGGGTGAGTGGTCCATTACCGATGACGCGCTGCGTGACGTGATTCGCTATTACACGCGGGAGGCAGGTGTCCGTAGCCTTGAGCGTGAGCTGGCACGGCTGGCGCGTAAGGCGGTCAAGGAGATTGTGACCGGCAAGGCCGAGAGCGTTACGGTTACGCCGGAGAATCTCGAAACCTACGCGGGCGTGCGCCGCTTCCGTTACGGCGAGACCGAAGCCGAAGACATGGTGGGCGTGGTGACAGGGCTGGCCTGGACAGAAGTGGGCGGGGAAATCCTGACCATTGAAAGCGTCATGGTGCCCGGCAAGGGTGGCGTGGTGGAAACGGGCAAGCTGGGCGACGTGATGAAGGAGAGCATTTCGGCGGCTTACTCCTTTGTGCGGAGTCGGGCGACGAGCTTCGGAATCGTCCCTACCATGTTTGAAAAGCGCAGTTTCCATGTGCATGTGCCCGAAGGCGCGACTCCTAAAGATGGTCCTTCGGCCGGGGTGGCTATGGTCACTTCGCTGGTGAGCGTGCTTACAGGTATTCCGGTGCGGCGCGACGTGGCCATGACAGGCGAAATCACGCTCAGGGGCCGGGTGCTGGCTATTGGTGGGCTCAAGGAAAAGCTTCTGGCGGCTCTGCGCTCAGGCATTCGCACGGTTTTCATTCCCAAGGAGAACGAGAAAGATCTCGTTGAAATTCCTGATAATGTGAAAGACGGGCTGGAGATCGTGCCTGTTTCGCATGTGGATGAGGTTCTGGCCCGTGCGCTGACACGCCAGCCCCAGCCTATTGTGTGGGATGAAGTGGCCGATCTTGTGCCCGCAGGGGGTGATGCGGCGGCGGCAAGGGTGCTGCCGCACTAAGCAAAATGCGCAACAGAGAGCAAAGTTACGATTGCTCGGTTGACGTAGGAAAAAACGGCTGCATAGTGCGGCAGGTAGCGGGCAGGCCGGGTAACATGGCCTGCCGCGCCAGAAAATAAAGAAAGCGAAAGGCGTAACATGGAGAAGCCGCTCAACAAGCAGGAACTGGTCTCAGCCGTGGCTGAGGCAGTTGATCTGCCCAAGGCAAAGGCCGGAGAAGTGGTCGACGCCGTATTCGGTGCCATCGAGAAGGCCCTTGCCAAAAAGCAGGAAGTGCGTCTGGTCGGCTTTGGTACGTTCGTAACTGCCACGCGTAAGGCGGCTAAGGGCCGTAACCCGCGCACGGGTGAGGAAATCGATATTCCGGCTTCCACCTCTGTGCGCTTCAAGCCCGGCAAGGCTCTGAAGGACGCCGTCAGCAACTAAAGTCTGACAGTGTTTTTTAACGGCCGGCATCTCCTTGTAAAAAAAGGGGTTGTCGGCCGTTTTCATTTGTGACACATAGGGCGCGGGCGATTAGCTTAGCGGTAGAGCATCTCGTTTACACCGAGAGGGTCGGCGGTTCGATCCCGTCATCGCCCACCATATACTTTCCGTAAAATTTAATTCCTTCCTGTGTGGCTGGCCTGAGTATTCAGGTAATTTATCAGCCATTCATGCTGGGTGCTGTGCATTCATGCACGCGGCGTTATTCACAGGAAAGTGGCTGGAGTTTGGTAAGAACGGGCATGGTCGTATGCCCCTGTCGGGTCTAGGGTGAACTCACTTGAGGGAAGCGGTTTTAGCTTCCAACGCTGTGGGAGCCCCTGATGCAGTCTGTTCTTAGCGACTATGCTCCGGTCCTTGTTTTTGGCGGCATTTCTGTCGTCATTGCGGCCGCCATGCTCGGTATGGCGCTTTTGTGCGGCCACCAGAAACCTAATCCTGAAAAACTGACAGCGTATGAATGCGGGTTTGGCGCGTTTGACGATGCGCGGCGTCGTTTCGATGTCCGCTTTTATCTCGTGGCTATTCTCTTCATCATTTTTGATCTGGAAGTGGCCTTCCTGTTCCCGTGGGCCATCAGCCTCGGGCGTATCGGGCTGTTCGGGTTTTTGTCCATGCTGGGTTTCCTGAGCGTTCTGGGTATCGGGTTCCTGTATGAATGGCGCAAAGGCGCCCTGGATTGGGATTGAGGGAGGGCATGGCCGTGAGCGCTGGACAGAATCAGGACGCCATTATGTGGAACCGTGAGGCCCTGCCTCCAGGGCCGGAGCAGGATGCGGTGGTGCGGGGCATTACCGGTGTGCTGGCGGAAAAAGGCTTTGTTGTCGCCAGTCTGGACAAGCTGGTGAACTGGGGCCGCACTGGCAGTCTGTGGCCCATGTCCTTCGGGCTGGCCTGCTGCGCGGTGGAAATGATTCACGCATATATGCCGCGTTACGATCTTGACCGGATGGGCATTATCCCGCGCGGCTCGCCGCGCCAGTCGGATGTGATGATTGTGGCAGGGACCCTCACCAACAAAATGGCCCCGGTTCTACGCCGCCTTTACGAGCAGATGGCGGAGCCGCGTTGGGTTATTTCCATGGGCTCCTGCGCCAATGGTGGGGGGTATTACCACTATTCCTATTCCGTAGTGCGTGGTTGTGACCGGATTGTGCCGGTTGATGTTTACGTGCCGGGCTGCCCGCCCACGGCCGAAGCGCTGATTTACGGCATTATGCTGCTCCAGAAGAAAATCCGCCGGACAGGAACCATTATCCGTGGCTGATCTAAGCATCAATCCGCATCAGGGCCGCCTGGAAGGGCAGCTTGGTGCGCTGGCTTTCACCTTCATGACATCATGGCCGCATGTAAGCAGTGCTGCCGTGGAAAAGGGTGAACTGGTTGTCAGGATAGGGAGGGAGCACCTTCTGGGGTTCCTGACCGCCCTGCGCGATGACCCGCGCTATCGTTTTGAACAGCTTATGGACCTGTGCGGGGTGGACTGGCCTCAGCGGGTCGAGCGGTTCGACGTGGTCTATAACCTGCTCTCCGTCACCTATAACCGGCGTATACGGGTTATTGTTACGACCAGCGAGAGCGCGCCGGTACCATCGGTACATCACCTGTGGCCCTGTGCCACATGGTGGGAGCGTGAGTGTTACGACCTGTTTGGAGTCATGTTCTCCGGGCAGCCGGATATGCGGCGTATCCTGACCGATAACGGTTTTGAAGGGCACCCGCTACGTAAGGACTTCCCGCTCAGCGGGTATGAAGAAGTCCGCTACGATGTCGAGCGCAGGCAGGTGGTCAAGGAACCAGTGTCGCTCACACAGGATTTCCGCGATTTCGACTTTGTCTCCCCGTGGGAAGGGATGCTGACCCTGCCGGGTGATGAAAAAGCGCATGAAGTCCGTCAGGGCATGAAGAGGGGAATCTGATGGTGCACTCTCATGACAAAGCCTTTCTTGAAGATGCACAGGCACTGGTGCGCGACGATATTCCCCAGAGTCTGCTGCCCGAGAGCGTGGCGGAAGCGCAGGAACACAGGGTGGTGGAGATTGACTCGCACGCCCTGAACTTCGGCCCCCAGCATCCTTCGGCTCATGGGGTGCTGCGGCTTGTGCTGGAAATGGAAGGCGAGGTTGTGGCGCGCGCCGTGCCGCATATCGGTCTGCTGCATCGCGGCACGGAAAAGCTGATTGAATACAAGACCTACCAGAAAGCCCTGCCGTATTTTGACCGGCTGGATTACGTTTCCCCCATGTGCGAGGAGCAGGCTTTCGCACTGGCCACGGAAAAGCTGCTGGGGATCGATATTCCCGAGCGGGCCAAGTGGCTCAGGGTTCTGTTTGCCGAAATTACCCGTATTCTCAACCATATCCTCAACCTTACAGCCATGGGGCTGGACTGCGGTGCGGTTACGCCAGCGCTGTGGGGGTATGAGGAGCGCGAGAAGCTGCTCGAGTTTTATGAGGCAGCCTCAGGCGCACGTTTTCACGCCAATTACTTTCGCCCCGGCGGTGTGGCGCGTGATGTGCCCGCCGGACTGGAAGACCGCATAGGCCTGTGGGCGCGTGAATTTCCGAAATGGATCGATGACCTTGAAGGCCTGTTGACCGAAAACCGGATATGGAAACAGCGCACGGTCGGTATTGGTGTGTTTTCCAGTGAGCAGGCGCTTGCCTGGGGGTTCAGCGGCCCGTGCCTGCGGGCTTCAGGCGTGCCGTGGGACCTGCGCCGTAACCAGCCTTACGACAACTACCACAAGGTGGAGTTTAATGTGCCGGTGGCGCGGCAGGGTGACTGTTACGACCGCTACCTCGTGCGGGTGGCGGAAATGCGCGAAAGCCTGCGTATTATCGAGCAGTGTCTGGATCAGATCCGTCCCGGTCCGGTCAAGGTGCAGGACCCCAAGTTCAGCCCGCCACCCAGAGCGGAAATGAAGCGCTCCATGGAAGCGCTGATCCATCATTTCAAATTGTTCAGCGAAGGCTACCACGTGCCGCCGGGCGCAACCTATACGGCCGTTGAAAGCCCGAAAGGTGAATTTGGCGTTTATCTGGTGGCGGATGGCAGCAACCGGCCATATCGCTGCAAAATCCGCCCGACGGGTTTCTCCCATTTGCAGGCGGTCGATGAACTGTCCCGCCGCGGTATGCTGGCGGACATGGTGGCCATTATCGGATCGCTTGATCTTGTGTTTGGGGAAGTAGATCGATGAACCCTGTCTGGACCCCACCCCAGCAGCCCGAGAGCTTTGTGTTCGATACGGACTCAGAGGCGGAAATCAGCATCGTGCTGGGTAAATATCCGGCGGAGCGCAAAGCCAGTGCGGTTATGCCGCTGCTGTATATTGCACAGCGGCAGATGGGGCGGCAGACCGGAAGTGCCTGGGTGCCGCTGCCTGCCATGGACGAAATTGCCCGTAGGCTGGAAATGGCGGCTATCCGTGTTTACGAAGTCGCGTCTTTTTACACCATGTACAACACGCGGCCGGTAGGGCGTTATCACCTGCAGGTCTGCACCACCACGCCATGCTGGCTGCGTGGGTCGGATGATGTGGTGAGTGCCTGCCAGAAAGCTACAGGCATAAGTCAGTTTGGCCAGACCAGTGAGGATGGGCTGTTTACCCTCACGGAAGTGGAATGTCTGGGTGCCTGCGCAAATGCTCCCATCCTTCAGGTGGATGATGATTTCTACGAAGATATGGATGGCCCCAGCACCGAAAAGCTGATTGCCGCATTGCGTGCCGGAGAGCGGCCGCCGCCGGGGCCTGTGGTGGACCGTAAGGTTTCCGCACCGCAGGGCGGGCGTAAGACATTGCTCGCGGCGGATTCTGCCGCTGGGCCGCAATAGGGGAGACGGGGCATGCTTGAAGACAAGAACCGGATCTTCACCAATCTTTACGGGCAGGATGACTGGCGCCTTGCCGGTGCGCGCAGGCGTGGTGACTGGAATGATACCGCAGCCATCATTGCCCGTGGGCGTGACGCAATCATTGCGGAAATGAAAGCGTCTGGCCTGCGCGGGCGCGGTGGGGCGGGTTTTCCCACCGGGCTTAAATGGTCCTTCATGCCCAAGGGGTCTGATGGTCGGCCCCATTACCTTGTGATCAATGGTGATGAATCCGAGCCCGGCACCTGCAAGGACCGTGAGGTTCTGCGCCACGAACCGCACAAGCTGATTGAAAGTGCGCTGATTGCGTCTTTCGCCATGGGGGCGCATGCCTCTTACATCTATATCCGTGGCGAGTTCTACCGTGAGGCCGAGCATCTGCAGGCCGCTATTGATGAGGCATACGAAGCCGGACTGCTTGGCCCCAATGCAGCCGGGTCAGGCTGGGACTTCGATTTTCGTATTCACCGTGGTGCCGGGGCTTATATCTGCGGTGAGGAAACGGCCCTGTTGGAAAGCCTTGAAGGCAAAAAGGGCCAACCCCGCATGAAGCCGCCTTTTCCTGCAGGGGTAGGGCTGTACGGGTGCCCCACCACGGTCAATAACGTCGAAAGCATTGCAGTGGCCTCTACCATCATGCGCCGTGGGGCCGCGTGGTTTGCCGGGTTGGGGCGGCAGAATAATGCAGGCACCAAGCTCATGGCGATTTCAGGCCATGTGAACACCCCCTGTGTGTTTGAAGAGGAACTGGGTGTTCCGCTGAAAGACATTATTGAAAAACATGGTGGTGGCGTGCGAGGCGGGTGGGACAACCTGCTGGCGGTTATTCCCGGTGGATGTTCCGTGCCGCTGCTGCCCAAGTCGATCTGCGAAACGGTTCTGATGGATTATGACAGCCTGCGGGCCGAGCGTTCCGGCCTTGGTACGGCGTGCATGATCGTTATGGACAAATCGACCGATATTATCAAAGCCATTGCCCGGTTCTCAAAGTTTTTCAAACATGAGAGCTGTGGCCAGTGCACGCCCTGCCGTGAAGGCACAGGCTGGATGATGCGGATCATGGATCGCATGGTCGAGGGGCGCGCGGATATCGAGGAAATCGACCTGCTCGAGCAGGTAACGCGACAGGTTGAAGGCCACACGATCTGCGCGCTGGGTGATGCGGCGGCCTGGCCTATACAGGGGCTTATCCGGCATTTTCGGCCGGAAATGGAAGCGCGTATTCAGCAGTACAAGGCGGCTCATGGCGGTACGGGGCTGATCGCGGTGCCCGCTGGCGTGCCGGTAGCGGCGGAGTAACGGATAATGGTGAGGGTAATTGTAGACGGTATTCCGGTGGATGTGCCTGCCGGGTCCAGCGCCCTGCAGGCCTGCGAGGCGGCGGGCAAGGAAATTCCGCGTTTCTGCTACCATGAGCGCCTGTCCGTTGCGGGTAACTGCCGCATGTGTCTGGTGGAAGTCGCGCGCGCGCCCAAGCCGGTGGCATCCTGCGGGTTCCCGGTTGGTGAGGGTATGGAAATCTTCACCGACACGCAGGTGGTGCGGCGTGCCCGCCGGGCTGTTATGGAATTTCTGCTGATCAACCATCCGCTAGATTGCCCTATCTGCGATCAGGGTGGTGAGTGCGATCTGCAGGATCAGGCCTATGGCTATGGCTCGGGTATTTCGCGTTATCAGGAAGACAAGCGGGCGGTAACGGACAAGGACCTTGGACCTCTGGTTAAAACGGTCATGACGCGGTGCATTCAGTGCACGCGTTGTGTACGTTTCAGCACGGAAGTAGCAGGCACGCCTGAGCTTGGTCTGGTCTCGCGTGGTGAAAACGCTGAAATCACGACCTATGTTGAGAAAGCGCTGACTTCGGAACTTTCTGGTAATCTTATCGATGTTTGCCCGGTTGGTGCATTGACGGCCAAGCCGTCGGCCTTTCATGCCCGCTCGTGGGAATACAAAAAGACAGACAGTATTGATGTCATGGATGCGCTGGGCACCAATATTCAGGTGCAGGCGCGTGGTGGCGAGGTTATGCGCATCGTTCCGCGTGTGAATGATGAAGTGAATGAAGAATGGCTGTCAGATAAAGGACGTTTCTCGGTTGATGGCCTGAAGCGGAAGAGGCTTGACCGCCCTTGGGTGCGTGTTAATGGCAAACTCATTGCTGTGCCTTGGAAAGATGCGCTGGTTGCACTGGCGCGCAGGCTCGATGGTGTTTCGGGTGACCGGATTGGGGCTATCGCCGGTGATCTGTGCGATGCGGAAAGCCTGTGTGCACTCAAGGATCTTATGACGGCACTCGGTTCGGCCAATCTGGACTGCCGACAGGATGGGGCTTGGTATGATACGACCCGTCGGGACGGCTATCTGTTCAATAGTGACTTGACCGGTATCGATCAGGCGGATGCTCTGCTGATTGTCGGTTCGACACCACGGCATGAAGCGCCAGTGCTGAATGCACGGATACGCAAACGGTTTGTCGATGCCGGGCGGGGTGGTTTTCCGGTTGGGATTATCGGCGCGCCGCGCTGCGACCTGACTTACGATGCCACAGTGCTGGGGGAAGGGCCGGAAACGCTTGCAGCCCTGCTGGCAGGTGAACATCCGTTTGCGGATGTTCTGAAAAAAGCCAAGCATCCCATGATTATTCTGGGGCATGCGGCCCTGACCCGGCGGGACGCTCCAGCGGTTTACGCCGCCAGCCGCGCCTTGGCCGAGGCAACAGGCGTGATTGCAGAAGGTTGGAACGGCTTTAACATCCTGCATACGGCGGCCTCTCGCGTAGGGGCGCTCGATCTCGGCTTCCTGCCGGGCGCGCATGGCCGGGCGGCAAGCTCCATGGTGCGGGGCGGGGTGGATATACTGTGGCTGCTCGGTGCGGATGACGTGCCGGTGGAGCGGATTCCGGCTGATACTTTCGTCGTGTATCAGGGCCATCATGGCGACGCGGCTGCGGCACGGGCTGATATCATTCTGCCCGGTGCGGCCTATACCGAAAAACCGGGCACATATGTCAATACGGCCGGGCGTGTGCAGCGGGCGTTCCGTGCTGTGTTCGCTCCGGGTGAGGCGCGTGAAGACTGGCGGATTATCCGGGCTTTTTCCGAAGTTGTTGCCCATACCCTGCCATATGACACGCTGGAGCAGTTGCGTGAGCGGATGGCCGAGGTCAATCCTGTCTTCGCCATGACGGGTGAGGGCGCGGCCTTGTTGCTGGGGGTTGGTGTGGCTGATGACCCTGCCGAGGCAGTGGCTTTTGATGAAGCCCCGTTCCGGCCGGTTATCCGTGATTATTACCAGACCAACGTCATCAGCCGGGCAAGCCAGACCATGGCGGAATGTTCCGCCGTGTATGGCGTGGCGGCGGCGGAGTAACGGGCATGGCGCAGTTTTTCTACCATACGCTTGTCGGCCAGATCTGCCTGATGCTGCTGGAAACGCTGGCCGTTCTGGTGCCGCTGCTGATTGGCGTGGCGTATCTGACGCTGATGGAACGCAAGGTTATGGCGGCCATGCAGCGTCGCCGTGGGCCGAACGTGAACGGGCCTTTCGGTCTGTTGCAGGCCTTTGCCGATGCGATCAAGATGATCGTAAAGGAAACGGTTATTCCGGCAGGTGCAAATCGCGGGCTGTTTCTGTTTGCACCGTTTCTGACCTTTTCTCTGGCCATGGTGGCATGGGCGGTTATTCCCACCGGTAACGGGCTGGCGGTTGCCAACATCAATGTTGGTATTCTCTACCTGCTGGCGATTTCCTCGCTGGGGGTTTACGGCATTCTGATTGCAGGCTGGGCGTCTAATTCGAAATACGCCTTTTTGGGTGGCCTGCGCTCTGCCGCACAGATGGTGTCTTACGAAGTATCTATCGGGCTTGTTATTGTGTCCGTCCTGCTTGCGGTGGGTAGTCTGAACCTGAATGACATTGTGCTGGCCCAGCGGCATGTGTGGTTCTGCGTGCCGATGTTTCCGATGTTTATCGTGTTTTTCATATCGGCTCTGGCGGAAACCAACCGTGCTCCGTTCGATCTACCGGAAGGGGAAAGCGAACTGGTGGCAGGGTTTTTTGTCGAATATTCGTCCCTTGCTTTCGGGCTGTTCTTTCTGGGCGAATACGCGAACATGATCCTGATGTCGTCCATGGTGAGCATTCTTTTCCTTGGTGGGTGGCTGCCGCCTCTGGGTATTGCGCCTCTGACATGGATACCCGGTCCGCTATGGCTGATTTTCAAAATCCTGTTCTGCCTGTTCGTCTTTATCTGGGTGCGCGCGACGTTCCCCCGCTACCGGTACGATCAGCTCATGCGTCTGGGCTGGAAGGTGTTTCTGCCGTTCTCGCTGTTGTGGATGATTGGAACGGCCGGTTTTCTGATGGCGACGGGCCTGCTCCCGCATAGTGGAGGTGTGAACTAATGAGCACCCTGTCCAATACGCTGCGTTCCTTCCTGCTCAAGGAAATTGTCTCGGGCATGGCATCGACGTTTCGTATGATGTTTCAGCCCAAGGTGACGCTGAATTACCCGTACGAAAAAGGGCCGCTTTCGCATCGTTTCCGGGGCGAGCATGCCCTGCGGCGCTATGCCAACGGGGAGGAGCGCTGCATTGCCTGCAAATTATGCGAGGCAACCTGCCCGGCGGAGGCCATTACCATTGAAGCGCAGGAGCGTGATGATGGTTCGCGCCGCACAACGCGCTACGATATCGACATGACCAAATGCATCTATTGCGGCCTGTGCGAGGAAGCCTGCCCGGTGGATGCGATCGTTGAAGGCCCGAACTATGAATTTGCCACGGAAACCCGTGAAGAACTCATGTACGACAAGAACCGCCTTCTTGCGAATGGTGACCGCTGGGAAAGCCTGCTGGCCCGTCGGCTCGAACTTGATGCGCCATACCGGTGAACAGATGCAACGCGTGACGCGGCAGGAGGTCAGCCCATGATGGCGCAGCTTGTTTTTTATATCTTTACCGCCGTGCTGCTGTTTTCGGCTGTCATGGTCATTACGGCACGCAACCCGGTTCATTCGGTGCTGTTTCTCATCCTTGCGTTTTTTAACGCATCAGGCCTGTTTCTGGTGGCGGGGGCCGAGTTTCTGGCCATGCTGCTGGTGATTGTCTATGTGGGCGCGGTGGCGGTGCTGTTCCTGTTCGTGGTGATGATGCTCGATGTCGATTTCGGGCAGCTCCGCGAAGGGTTTCAGAAATACGCCCCTCTGGGTGGGTGTGTTGGGGGCGTGCTGTTTGCCGAACTGGTGCTTGCCTTCAGCCATTGGGAAATGGCCCCCGGCCGGGCGGCACCTCTGGCCGCACCGGGGCTGACCAACACGGCGGCTTTGGGCGGGCTCATCTATACCCATTACGTGCTGCTGTTTCAGGCCTGCGGTCTGGTGCTGCTGGTAGCCATGATTGGCGCCATTACGCTGACCCTGCGTGAAAAAACCACGGGGCGGCGGCAGAACATTACCCGCCAGCATGCCCGCACACGCGCGGATACACTTGAAATGCTGGACCTCGAACTGGGTGAGAGCGTTGCCGACCGGGGTGGTTTCCTACGGCCCAAGGGGTCTTACAACGAAATTGCCGTGCCGGGCTCCTACGGTCTTGTGCCTGAAAACCCACAGGACGATGCCTCCAGCAACAGGGAGAAGGGCGCATGAACGCCGCGATCAATGCCGTAGGGCTGGGGCCTTACCTCTTTGTCAGCGCTGCTTTGTTGGTGCTCGGGGTGTTCGGTATTTTCCTTAACCGTAAAAATATCATCGTGATGCTGATGGCGATGGAGCTGATCCTGCTTTCGGCCAATCTCAATCTGGTCGCGTTTTCATCCGCACTGGGAGATTTGTCCGGACAGGTCATGGTTCTGTTCGTGTTGACGATTGCAGCCGCTGAAGCGGCAATCGGCCTGGCCATTGTAACGGTCTATTTCCGTAACCGTGGGTCCATCCAGGTTGAAGATGTCACGATGATGAAGGGCTGAGCGGCCATGCACACTGATCTCAACCTGTTTTCCGTGGCTGTTCTGGCCCCCTTGGCCGGAGCAGTGGTGGCGGGGCTTGGCGGACGGCTGATGGGTGATGCCTTGGCCAAGGCCGTAACCATTGTGTGTATGGGGGTGGCAACGCTGTGCGGCGTTGGTGCCCTGTGTGGCGCATGGGGGCAGGGCTTTCCGCATTTGAGCCTGCCGCTGGCGGAGTGGGTGAACGCGGGTGGTTTCGAAGCGACATGGACCCTGCGGTTCGATACGCTGTCCGTAACCATGGTGGCCATGGTGCTTTCGGTTTCCCTGCTCGTGCATGTGTACAGCGTGGGATACATGAGCCACGAAACCATGCCTGCGTATCGTTTCTTTTCCTATCTGTCGCTTTTCACCTTCGCCATGCTCATGCTGGTTTCGTCCAATGATCTGGTGCAGTTGTTCTTCGGGTGGGAAGGCGTTGGTCTGGCGAGTTACCTGCTGATTGGCTACTGGTATGACCGCCCGGCAGCAACCGCCGCTGCCATCAAGGCTTTTGTGGTCAACCGCGTGGCGGATCTGTTCTTCATCGTCGGGATCGGGCTGATTTATGTCGTGTTCCACACGGTGCAGTACGATGCAGTGTTCGCGACCGTGCCGCAGGCATTGCCGGCTACCTATACGGTGTGTGGCGTGCAGGTGCGGGTGCTGGAGGTTATCTGCTTTCTGCTGTTTGTAGGGGCCATGGGCAAATCGGCCCAGCTGTTCCTGCACACATGGCTGCCGGATGCGATGGAAGGCCCTACGCCGGTCTCAGCCCTGATCCATGCAGCAACGATGGTGACAGCGGGTGTGTTCCTGATGGCCCGTATGTCTCCACTGTTGGAGTTTGCACCCGGCACACGCGGTTTTGTGGTGCTGATTGGCGCGAGCACCTGCTTTTTCGCGGCAACGGTGGGCATGGTGCAGCCTGATATCAAACGCACCATTGCCTATTCCACCTGCTCGCAGCTTGGTTACATGTTTGCCGCCATTGGGGTGGGGGCGTATCAGGCGGCTGTTTTCCACCTGACAACCCATGCTTTTTTCAAGGCGCTGCTGTTCCTTGCCGCAGGTTCGGTTATCCATGCCATGCATGATGAGCAGGATATGTTCCGCATGGGCGGGTTGTGGAAAAAACTGCCACTGACCTATGCCGTAGTGTGGATTGGCAGTCTGGCTCTGGCTGGCGTGTTTCCGTTCGCGGGATACTGGTCGAAGGATGCCATTCTCAACGCGCTATGGGTTTCGGGTGACTCATGGAGCCATTATGGTTGGGTGCTGGGCACGGTAACGGCCTTCCTGACGGCCTTCTATAGCTGGCGTCTGATCCTGCTGGTATTCCATGGCCATGCGGCGGATGCCCACGCGCTGGAAGCTGCGCATGAAAGCCCTGCCATTATGACCGTGCCGCTTGTCTGCCTGTCTGTTGGTGCTGTGTTTGCCGGGCTGCTGCTGGCCCCGTTCTATATCGGGTCGCATCAGGCCGCGTTCTGGAATGGTGCCATCTTTAACGCACCGGGCAATTTCATTATGGAGCGGCTTGAGCAGGCTCCGGGGCTGATCGCCCTGCTGCCCTCGCTGGCGGGCATTGCGGGCATTGCGCTGGCGTTTGTTTTCTACAAACTCGTGCCAACCCTGCCTGCACGGCTGGCACAGGCTCTGTGGCCGGTTTACCGCTTCCTGCTCAACAAATGGTATTTTGACGAGTTGTACGATTTCATTTTCGTGCGCCCCTACGCAGTTCTGGCGCGTGCGCTCTGGAAAGGTGGCGAGGAAGGCGTGGTTGAAGGCATGCCGCTCGATGCGGTGCGTGCCACGCGCGAAAGCGCCGTGCAGGCTGTCCGGTTGCAGACAGGCTCACTCGCTCTATACGCCTTCAGCATGCTTGGGGGGCTTGTGGTGCTGCTCACCGTGGCCCTGTGTGGATGAGTGCCATGTCTGGTTGTGACCTGATTTCTGTTCCCTGCTTTCCTCTGCGGAGTGCTGCGTGATGGGTGTGTCTTCCTTCAACTGGGCGATTGCCCTCCCGGAAATCGCGCTGGCGCTGGCGGGTGTTGTCATTCTGGCCGGGGTTGTTCTGCAACCCAAGGGGGAGGGGTTTCTGCCCGCCACGGTACTGAGTGGTGCCGCGCTGCTGGGCTGCATGGTGCTGGTGCTGGTATGCCCGCAGGGTCATGGCTACGCGGGCACGTTTGTTAATGACGGTTTTGCCCGTTTCATGAAAATTCTGGTTCTGGCGGGGGCTTTGGTCGCTGTAGTGCTGGGTGCCGGCTACCGCACGCGCGAACAGCGAACCCTGCCGTTTGAGGCCCCGGTGCTGATCCTGTTTTCCACGCTGGGGGCGATGATTATGGCGTCCTCCGCCAATCTCATGACGCTGTTTGTGGGGCTGGAGTTGTCATCGTTGTCCATTTACATTTTGTGCGCGCTGGAGCGGGACAATGTCCTGTCGTCAGAAGCCGGGCTGAAATATTTCATTCTGGGGTCTCTGGCTTCCGGTCTGCTGCTTTACGGTATTTCGCTGGTTTATGGTTTTGCTGGCACCATGGAATATACCGGGCTGATCGAAGCCGTGCGTTCCGCTGCCATACCGCCCATGGGGCTTGTTGTGGGCATTGTCTTTGTACTGGTTGGGCTGTGCTTCAAGCTGTCGGTGGTGCCGTTCCATATGTGGACGCCCGATGTCTATCAGGGTGCGCCCACGCCCGTGACGGCTTATATGGCGGGGGCTCCCAAATTTGCCGCTTTCGCGCTGTTCCTGCGCGTTATGGCCGGGCCGTTTGGGGCCGTGGCGCCGCGCTGGCAGATCCTGATTGAAACAGTCTCGATCCTGTCCATGGTGTATGGTGCGTTTGCAGCTATTCCACAGACCAACATCAAGCGGCTGATGGCTTATTCCTCCATCGGGCATATGGGGTATGCCCTTATGGGGCTGGCGGCGGCTTCCATGGCCGGGTTGCAGGCTACTCTGGTCTATCTGAGCGCGTATCTGATCATGAATGCCGGGACATTTGGCTGTATCGCGGCCATGCGCCGTAACGGGCGTGAGGTGAACGGCATTGCCGACCTCGCCGGGCTGGGCAAGACAGACCCCGGCATGGCGCTGGCGCTGGCCATTTTCATGTTCAGCATGGTGGGGGCTCCCCCTCTGGCCGGGTTCTTTGGCAAATTTCTGGTGTTTGCTGCCGCCTGGCAGGCTGGCCTGTATCCGCTGGTGGCAGTGGGAGCTGCGGCAAGCATTGTCGGTGCCTATTATTACCTGCGCATTGTCAAGGTGATGTATTTTGATGCACCGGATCAGGCGCTGGATCGGCCCGCGCCGGGTCTGTTGCTGGTGTCGGGCGGTATGGGGCTGGCCACGGTTCTGTTCATTGCCGTGCTGGGGCCGATTCTGTCCTTCGCACATCAGGCTGCGATTGCGCTGGTCGGATGAGTAACCCGGCATGGCCGTGGCGGCTTGAGTGCCACGAGGAACTGACATCGACCTCTGATTACTGCATGGAGCGGCTCAGGGCAGGCGAACCCAGTGGTCTGGCGGTTCTGGCCAGACGGCAGAGCAAGGGGCGTGGCAGCCGGGGGCGGCAATGGCTGGATTCCGGGCAAAGTCTTGCCCTGTCTGTTCTGCTTGATGCAGGCGTTACGCAGCAGGATGCGCTGGGGGGATGGCCTTTTGCCGCCTCCCTTGCGTTTTATGATGGCCTTGTTGACAGCGTGCCTGCGGCCCGTGTGCGGCTGAGCATAAAATGGCCGAACGATATTCTGCTCGACGGGCGCAAGCTCGGCGGCATTCTGATCGAGCGGGAAGGTGAGAGGCTGGTGATCGGTATGGGGGCAAACCTTCAGGCGGCTCCGGATCAGGCCCTGACCGGTCAGGGAACCGCCTGTCTTGCCCAGTGCGGCCCGGTGGGCGATGTCGAGGATGTCGCGCGCGCGGTGCTGGCGCGACTGGGCCAGTGGTGCGATATATGGCGTAGGGAAGGCTTTGAATCTCTGGGTCTTGCATGGCTTGAAAGGGCGCACCCGCCCGGAACGCCTCTTGTCGTCAGGGGCGCGAGTACTTATGAGGAAGGGCGCTTCGCCGGGCTGACGGCGGATGGACGCCTGTTGCTGGACACGGTTGCGGGCACAAAAGTGATCGCAACAGGTGATATCCTGCTTGCGGAAGGGAGAGGCTAGGGTTGCTGCTCGTCATTGATGCCGGGAACACCAATGTCGTGTTTGCTGTGCATGACGCGGAAAAATGGCGGGGCGTGTGGCGCATTACCATGCAGGCGCAGCGCACGTCTGACGAGTATGCCGTGTGGCTGCTGGCTTTGCTGCGCACACAGGGGTTGAGCCCTGCCGACGTCAAAGGGGCCGTGATCGGAACCGTCGTACCCGCCGCCCTTTATCATCTCAGAACATTGTGCCGCCAGTGGTTTGCGGTCGAGCCACTTCTGGCTTCCGCCCGTCTGGACTGGGGGTTCTCCATTCTGGTGGATAACCCGGACGAGGTCGGTGTTGACCGTCTCTTGAACGGTCTGGCCGCGCACCACAACTATGGTGGGCCATTGACCGTTATCGATTTTGGCACAGCTACGACATTTGACGTAGTAGACCGTGAAGGCAGCTATTGCGGTGGGGTGATCGCGCCGGGTATCAATCTATCGGTTGAGGCGCTGCATCAGGCGGCGGCCCGTTTGCCCCGCATTGGCATTGGGCGTCCGGTGGGAGATTCGGCCATCGGGCGCAATACGGTTTCGGCCATGCGGTCGGGTGTGTTCTGGGGGTATGTTGGTTTGATCGAGGGGATCGTCGAGAGGATCAGGCGGGAAGTGGGGCCCATGAAGGTGCTCGCGACCGGCGGTCTGGCTCCGCTCTTCTCGGAGGGAACGGCTATTTTCGACCATGTGGATTCAATGTTGACCCTGAACGGGCTGCGCTTGCTGGCGGGGCGCAATCCCCTGCCAAAACTGACTGTAGAACGAGATTTTCTGACTGAAGGATAAAACGACATTATGACAGGACAAAACGGCGATCTGGCCTTTCTGCCCCTGGGTGGAACGGGCGAGATCGGCATGAACCTGAACCTGTATCGTCTGGGCGATACATGGCTTGCCATTGACTGCGGCATTGGTTTCAGCGGGAACGACACCCCGGAAGCTGAAATTCTGGTGCCGGACCCGGCCTTTATCGTGGAACGGAAAAACAGCCTCGCGGGTCTGGTTATCACTCACGCGCATGAAGACCATATTGGCGCTGTGGCCCATATGTGGCCCATGCTTGAATGCCCGGTTTACGTCACGCCGTTCGCGGCGGCGGTGCTGCGCCGCAAGCTGGCGGAAGCACGGCTGAACGATGTGCCGATCAAGGTTGTCATGCCCGGCAGCCGTTTCAATGTCGGCCCGTTCGATATCGAATTCGTGCCTGTGACGCATTCGGTGCCCGAGGCACAGTCCATGGTGCTGCGCACACCTGCGGGTATCGTGGTGCATACGGGTGACTGGAAGTTCGATCCCGAGCCGCTGGTTGGCCCAGCGACAGACCTGAACCGGCTTGAGGAAATCGGCCGTGAAGGCGTGCTAGCACTTGTGTGCGACAGCACCAACGTCATGAAGCCCGGCCCCTCGCAGTCTGAATCCGAAGTGCGCCGTAGCATGACGGAACTGGTGGGAGAGCTTAAGGGCCGTATTGCGGTTACCTGCTTTGCCTCCAACGTGGCGCGTGTTGAAACCATTGCCATGGCAGCACAGGCAGCGGGCCGTACGGTGGTGCTGGTCGGGCGCTCCCTGCGCAACCTCGATACCGCCGCGCGTGAATGTGGCTATCTGTCGGGTGTTCTGCCGTTCCTGAGCGAGCAGGACGTGAACGACGTGCCCGATGACAAGCTGCTGATGATCATCACCGGCAGTCAGGGCGAGCCCCGCTCGGCGCTTTCCCGTATTTCGATCGACGAACACCCGAATATCTCGCTGGGTGAGGGCGATACGGTCATTTATTCCAGCCGTATGATTCCGGGCAACGAGCGCGCCATCATGGCCGTGCAGGATAATCTGGCGCGCCGGGGTGTTACGGTTATTACCGACCGTGAACGTTTTGTGCATGTGTCCGGCCATGCCACGGGTGGCGATGTGCGCAAGATGTATGACCTGCTGCGCCCGCAGCATGTTGTGCCGGTGCACGGCGAATGGCGTCACCTGACGGCGCAGGCTGCTCTGGCGCAGGAAGCCGGCATTACGCCGGTGCTGCTGGAGGATGGTGATATTCTGCAGCTTGCTCCGGGCCGGGTCGAGGTGGTGGATACAGCCCCCACGGGCCGTCTGGCGCTTGATGCGGGGCGTCTGCTGTCCATGAATGGTGGCGTGCTGGCGGCGCGGCGCAAGATGCTGTTCAACGGTATCGTTATCGGCAGCTTCGCGGTGGATGAGGAAGGCTTTGTTATTGGCGACCCCAAGGTGAGTGCACCGGGGCTGCTGGAGCCGGATGATCTGGAAAGCGTGCGCGTGCGCGAGGAATTCGCCAATGCGCTGGATATCATCCCCGATGAACTGCGTAATGAGGACAGCACGTTCCGCGATGCTGCCAAAACTGCGCTGCGTCGTGCTCTGGGCCGCAAGCTGCAAAAACGCCCGCTGGTGGATGTGCATCTGCTGCGCGTCTGAGGTGGTATGAAAAACATCATTCGCCCGAAGGAGGCCCATCGCGGGTTTCCTTCGGGCGTTTGCTGTTCTAGAGCAGAAAACAGGATCAATCATTCCGGGATGTTCCCACTCAGGGGAGCGTTCATCGTACAGGGCATAACCGACCATGCGTCTTTCGCGCAGCTTCATTCCCACGCTTAAGGAAAACCCTGCAGAGGCGCAGATCGTCTCGCACAGGCTCATGCTGCGCGCAGGGCTGATCCGCCAGACGGCGTCTGGTATCTATGCCTGGCTGCCTGCTGGCCTGCGTGTGCTGCGCAATATCAGCCAGATCGTGCGTGAGGAACAGAACCGCATTGATGCGCAGGAAGTGCTTATGCCCACCCTGCAATCTGCCGATCTGTGGCGGCGCTCGGGCCGTTACGATGCCTACGGCCCGGAAATGCTGCGTATTCAGGACCGTCACAAGCGCGAACTGCTGTACGGTCCGACCAATGAGGAAATGATTACGGACCTGTTTGGTCAGTCCGTTAAATCCTACAAGGAACTGCCGCAGGCACTGTATCACATCCAGTGGAAATTCCGCGACGAAGTGCGGCCCCGCTTTGGGGTCATGCGCGGGCGTGAGTTCCTGATGAAAGACGCCTATAGCTTCGATGTAGACTATGCTGGCGCTGTTGCGACCTATCGGCGCATGCTGCTGTCTTATCTGCGGACATTCCAGCGTCTGGGCGTGCAGGCCGTGCCCATGCGGGCCGATACCGGCCCCATTGGCGGTGAACTCAGCCATGAATTCCTGATTCTGGCCCCCACGGGTGAAAGCGGCGTGTTTTATGACGCCGCGCTGGAAGAGCAGGACTGGCTGGATGAACCGGTTGACGTAAACAGCCCGGCGGAGCTGGAAGCCTTTTTCAACCGTGTGACCACGCCGTATGCGGCAACGGATGAAATGCACGACACCGCCGCATGGGAGAATGTGCCGGTAGAGCGCCGCCGCGAAGGCCGTGGCGTGGAAGTCGGGCATATTTTCTACTTCGGCACGAAATATACCGAGGCGATGGATGTCAGCATTGCCGGGCCGGATGGCAACAAACTCCACCCGGAAATGGGGTCTTACGGCATTGGCGTTTCCCGTCTGGCGGGGGCCATTATCGAGGCCAGCCATGACGAGAACGGTATTATCTGGCCGGATTCCATTGCGCCATTCAAGGCGGCTATCCTGAATCTGAAATCGGGCGATGAACTGTGCGATGCGCTGTGCGAGCGGATTTACGCGGCTGCCCCCGATGCCTTCCTGTATGATGACAGGCCGGAGCGTGCAGGCGTGAAGTTTGCGGATGCCGACCTTATGGGCCACCCGTGGCAGATTGTCGTGGGGCCGCGTGGTGCCAAGGCCGGGCAGGTGGAACTCAAGCGCCGCGCCACGGGCGAGCGGCAGGAGCTGGCGATAGACGACGCGCTGGCTCTGGTTCTGGCTGGTTAAGCGGTATGTTTGGCCCCTTTGAGCGCGCGGTGGCGGGCCGTTACCTCCGTGCTCGGCGGGGCGAACGTTTTGTTTCGATCATCGCCATTTTCTCACTCATCGGCATTGCTCTTGGCGTTGCCACGCTGATTATCGTCATGGCGGTGATGAACGGCTTTCAGGCTGACCTGATGGGTCGCATACTGGGGCTCAATGGCGACCTGACCGTCTATGGTTCGGGTCGTACCATCAGCGCTTACGAAACCGCTGCGGAAAAAGTGCGCAAGGTGCCCGGTGTTGTGGGGGCTACCCCCATGATCGAAGGCCAGGTGCTGCTGAGCGTGGGTGGGTATAATACCGGTGCTGTCGTGCATGGTATGACCCCACAGGGCTTGCAGGGGCTTACGGCTGTCAGTTCCTCGCTGGTGGCGGGATCACTGAACGATTTCGGTGGTGACGATTCCATCGTGGTCGGGGTGACACTGGCCGAGCGCGCCGGGCTTATGGTGGGCTCGGGTGTAACCCTTGTTTCACCCGATGGCGCTGCAACGGCCTTTGGCACGGTGCCGCGTGTCAAAACCTACCATGTCGTGGCGATTTTTGATGCCGGGGTGAATGACTACAATTCCAGCGTGGTGTTTCTGCCCATGCAGGCGGCGCAGGTATATTTCCAGATGCCCGGGCAGGTCACGCAGATCATGGTCATGACGGATGACCCCGAGCATGTGCGGCCAGTCACGCTGGCAATCAGCCGGGCTCTGGCTGATCCGGGCCTGCGGGTCATGGACTGGACTAATGCCAATAACGCCCTCTTTGGCGCGGTTCAGGTGGAACAGAATGTCATGTTCCTGATCCTGACGCTGATCATTCTGGTGGCGGCCTTCAATGTCATTTCCTCGCTGATCATGATGGTCAAGGACAAGACTGCGGATATTGCCGTGCTTCGCACGCTAGGGGCGAGCCGCGGTGCCATCATGCGGATTTTTCTGATGTGCGGAGCCTTTGTCGGGGTGAGCGGCACCGTGGCGGGAACGCTGCTTGGTGTGGTGTTCTGCGTGAATATCGAGCGGATCAGGCAGGTATTGCAGAAACTGACAGGGACCAACCTGTTCAACCCCGAAGTGTATTACCTTGAACATCTGCCGGCCAAGCTGGTGTGGGGGCAGGTGGCGGAAGTGATCGTGATGGCGCTTGGCCTCTCGCTGCTGGCCACGCTGTACCCCTCATGGCGTGCCGCGAAAACCGACCCGGTGGAGGCCCTGCGCCATGAGTGAGACGACCGTGCTGTCGCTGCGTGGTGTGGAGAAAAACTACCGCAGTGGTGATAACGATGTGCTGCCCGTGCTGCGTGGAGCGGAGCTGACCCTGCATGCGGGGGAAATCGTGGCGCTGGTAGCGCCGTCCGGCACGGGTAAATCGACCCTCCTGCATCTGGCGGGTCTGCTGGATACACCGGATAATGGCGATATCGTCATTTGCGGCCAGTCCACCCGTGGCATGGCGGAGGCCGGGCGC
The DNA here is from genome assembly GCF_047721125.1 of Acetobacter papayae. Taxonomy (NCBI): domain Bacteria; kingdom Pseudomonadati; phylum Pseudomonadota; class Alphaproteobacteria; order Acetobacterales; family Acetobacteraceae; genus Acetobacter; species Acetobacter papayae. The sequence goes on from NZ_JBDNWF010000011.1 coordinate 58,112, forward strand.
ACGGCGCTGCGGCGTGACCGGATTGGTTTTGTATACCAGTTCCATCACCTGCTCGGAGAATTCAGCGCGCGTGAGAACGTGATGCTACCCCAGATGATTGCGGGCAAGCCCAAGGGGCAGGCGCGGGCAGAGGCCGAACGCCTGCTGGGCATGTTTGGTCTCTCACACCGGGTGGGGCACCTGCCGGGCAAGCTGTCAGGGGGCGAGCAGCAGCGTGTGGCCATAGCCCGTGCGCTGGCCAATGAACCGGCTCTGCTGCTGGCGGATGAGCCGACCGGTAATCTGGACGTGCGCACGGCGGATGCCGTTTTTACGGAACTGCTGGATGCCGTGCGGCAGAAAGGGCTGGCTGCACTGGTTGCAACCCATAACGAAGAACTGCTGCCGCGCATGGACCGGGTGGTGACCCTGCGCGACGGCGTTCTGGTGCCGCGTTAGGCGTTTTTCAGCACCCGCTCTACAGCCTTGCGCACGCGCCAGGCTGTGGGTGGTGTCAGGCTGCTGAACCATGCTGCGGGTAGGCCGTGGCGATCCGTCAGATATTTATAAAAATTCCACCGCGGCCTAGCCAGAAAACCGAGGTCGCTGTCCAGCCACCGGAACAGCGCAATGGTGTCGGCCCCGCGTACCGTGCTGCGTGCTGCCATGGGAAAGGCAACGCCATAATTGCGCTGGCAAAAGCCGGAAATTTCTTCGGACGACCCCGGTTCCTGTCGGCCAAAGTCATTGCTGGGAATGCCAATAACAACCAGCCCGGCTTTATGGTACTGGGTCCACAGCGCTTGCAGGCCTTCATATTGGGGCGTGAAGCCGCAGAGCGATGCGGTATTGGCAAGAAGCACCGGGCGACCGCGATAAGCGCCCAGATCAATGGTTCCGCCTTCAAGAGAGGGCAGGGTGAAATCATACACACAAGTCAAGAGGCTGTCCTTTTGCTACATTTGTGGCAGGAGGAATATTCCATGTAGCCGAATAGCAGACAGGGTGCGAGGGATGATGATGCGTAATCAGAGGGTGGAAGCCTGCTGCCCTGTTACGGGTTCTTTTTTCAGGCTTCCACCATGCCTCTGCGCGGCAAGATCGTGTTCTGATTTTTGTTGTTCATTATATTGAACTTGATCCTGTATTCTGAATATGAAGAGACGGGCCTCTCCTGTCAACAAGGAAAATAAGAAAAGCATGTCTACTCCACAGGATACGGTTCCAGCCCTGCGCCGAGCCGTCCGCATTCTTGATCTTGTGCGTGCTGCCAGCAGGCCCCCTCTGGCGGCGGATATTGCCCGCCAGCTTGATTTACCGCGCAGTACAGCCCACGGATTGCTGGCCGTGATGGTGGAGCTTGAGCTGCTGGACAAGAACGCGGCGCAGGGATACCGGTTGGGTACACGTCTGCTTGATTGGGCAGGGGACGTAACCGAAAAGCGCGATCTGGTGGCTGAGTTCTACCATGCGCTCGAAACCCGCCCCGATCTGGATTCGTTCACCATCACGCTCACCATGCTCGAAGGGGCGGATGTCGTGTATCTGGCCTGCCGGAACAGCGCGATGGTTCTTGGGGCGTCGTTTCGGGTGGGTATGCGCCTGCCAGCCATTTTTACGGCGACAGGCAATGCCATGCTGGCTGGCATGGATGATGCATCGTTTGACGAATGGCTGGCCCAGCACCCGGTATCAGGCTGGCCCAAACCGCTGACCCCCAATGCCATACGCTCTATTGCAACGCTGGTGCGTGAAATGGGCGAAATCCGTGACCGTGGCTACGCGGTGGATGACGAGCAGATTCACGATGGGCTGTGGTGCTTCGGCTCAGCCGTAAAGGATCATTCCGGTCAGGCGGTGGCCGGGGTAGGGATCAGCCTGCCGCAGACGGAACTGGGCCGCTATGGCATGGAAAAACTGGGCGAATACGCGGTTGATCTCGCGCGCGCCGTATCTTTCAGGCTGGGTTATCGGGGAGAGTAAGTGCGCGGGCGCTGCATGGCGCAACGCACAGGGCCGGTAATGCGGGCGATTGAGCCCCCGCACCGTATGGGTGCAGGGATGCTCTGCGGCAGTGCTTCGCCAGAGGCGGGGGTTTATTCGACCGTAACCGATTTTGCGAGGTTTCGGGGCTGGTCGACATCCGTGCCTTTGAGAATCGCTACTTCGTAAGCGAGCATCTGCACGGGAATGACCTGCACAATCGGGGTTACGAAGTCATGTACATGGGGTAGCACCACCATCTGCTCAGCAATGGCTGAAACGCGCTCTGCCCCTTTGGTGTCGGTAAACACCAGCAGGCGGCCGCCGCGGGCCTTGGCTTCCTGCAGGTTCGAGAGCGTTTTGTCGAACAGGGGCGTGTAGGGCGCGCTCGCCACGATCGGCACGGAACTGTCGATCAGCGAAATGGGGCCGTGCTTCATCTCGCCAGCAGCGTAGGCCTCAGCATGGATGTAGGAAATTTCCTTGAGCTTGAGCGCTCCTTCCATCGCTACGGGAAAGAGGCTGCCACGGCCAAGGTAAAGCACGTCGCGCGCTTCAGCCACTACGCGCGCCATGGCGCGTACGGCGTCTTGCTGGGCGAGTGCGTCGGCTGCGCGGGTGGGCAGGTCCAGTAGGGCGGAAACCAGTTCTTCCTCACGCAGCGGGTCGAGTTGCCCACGGGCGCGGGCAATGGCAATGCTCAGGCAGGCCAGAACGGTGAGCTGTGCGGTGAATGCTTTGGTGGAGGCGACGGAAATTTCAGGACCCGCCACGGTGCCCAGCATGGCATCGCTTTCGCGCGCCATGGTGCTGTGTTCCACATTCAGTATGGACAGGATATGGACGGCACTCTGGCGCAGGGCGCGCAGGGCGGCCAGCGTGTCCGCGGTTTCTCCTGACTGGGAAATCAGCAGCCCGAGCGAGTGTTTGTCCAGCGGTGGGTTACGGTAGCGCAGTTCGCTGGCAACATCGATATCCACCGGCAGGCGAGCGATTTCCTCCAGCCAGTAGCGACCTACCATGCCCGCATAAAAAGCGGAGCCGCAGGCGGTAATGACGGCGCGCGGCACCTCCGCCAGGCTGAATGGCAGTTCAGGCAGTACGACCTTGCGGGTTGCAGGGTCAACCATACGCTGGAGGGTCTGCCCGATTACCAGCGGATGCTCGTGCAGTTCTTTTTCCATGTAATGGCGGTAACCGTCCTTGCCGATGGCCCCTGCCGTCAGGGTGGTGACCTGCTGGGCACGCTGCACGGGGGTGCCGTCAAAACGGATGAACTCAGCCCCGATAGGGGTCAGGATCGCGCAGTCACCGTTTTCCATATAGGTGATGCGCCGCGTCAGGGGGGCCAGCGCCAGCGAGTCCGAACCGAGGAACATTTCCTGCTCGCCATATCCGACAGCCAGCGGAGCATTATGGCATGCGCCGATCATCAGCCCGTCATGGCCAGCAAACACCATGGCGATGGCATATGCCCCTTCCAGTCGTTGCAGGGCGGCCAGAGCCGCCTCTTTGGGCAGCAAGCCACGCTGGAGGTGGTAGTCTACCAGTAGGGCGATGGTTTCGCTGTCGGTTTCGGTTTCGAACACCTGCCCGGCGGCTTCGAGTTCACGCCGAAGGGTTTCGAAGTTCTCGATAATGCCATTATGCACGATCGCCACGCGGGCAGTGCCGTGCGGGTGGGCGTTGCCTGTGGTGGGCGCGCCATGGGTGGCCCAGCGTGTGTGCCCGATGCCGGTTGTGCCAGCCAGCGGTTCGTGTTCGAGCAGGGTTGCTAGATTATCCAGCTTGCCTGCCGCCCGGCGGCGCTCGATCTGCCCATTGGACAGGGTGGCGATTCCTGCGGAATCATAGCCACGATATTCAAGGCGACGCAGCCCTTCGAATACGATCGGTGTCGCGTGGCGCAGCCCTGTGGCGCCGCAGATCCCACACATCAGCCGTTTTCCTTCCTTGCTCGTAGCATGTCCTTGTACCGCTTGCCCTGTTCGGGCTTGTTGGCCTGCCGTGCCCGGCCCAGTGCCAGCGCATCAGGCGGTACGTCTGCCGTAATGACGCTGCCAGCGCCGATCAGTGCATTGTCGCCGATGTTGAGCGGTGCAACCAGAACCGAGTCCGACCCCACGAACACATCATGCCCGATTAGCGTGCTGTGCTTGAAGGTGCCGTCGTAATTGCAGGTAATGGTGCCCGCGCCGATATTGGTACGGTTGCCAACGCGGGAATCGCCCAGATAGGAGAGGTGGTTGACCTTCACCCCTGTTCCCATAGTCGTGGCTTTGATTTCGACAAAATTGCCAACCCGTGAACCCGCGCCAATGCTGCTGCCGGGGCGAATGCGCGCATAGGGGCCGATAACCGTATCGGCGTGGATTTCGCAGCCTTCCAGATGGCTGAAAGAACGGATGGTAGCACCTTCATGCACGATAACGCCGGGGCCGAACACGACATGCGGCTCTATCAGCACATCGGAGGACAGGCAGGTATCAGCACATAGGAAAACGGTTTCAGGTGCGACCAGTGTCACGCCTTCGGCCATGGCGGTTTCACGCAGGCGGGTTTGCATGGCGGCTTCGGCCAGAGCAAGTTCCGCACGGGAGTTGACGCCACGAAGTTCATCCTCCGGGGCTTCGACCGCACGCACGCGCACCTGTTCGGCAACGGCGAGGCCCACGACATCCGTCAGGTAAAATTCCCCCTTGGTGTTGTCGTTGCGTACGGCCTTCAGCCAGCGACGAAAATCTGAAGCATCGGCACACAGCACGCCTGCATTGCACAAATCCACACTGCGCTCTTCAGGGGTTGCGTCCGCCCATTCCACAATGCGGCTTACCTCACCGTCATGGGCGAGTACGCGCCCGTAACGTGCGGGGTCCTGCGGGCGCATAGCCAGAAGCGCCAGTCCCACGCCGGGCTTGCGGCGCTCTTCGAGCAAGGTGGTGAGGGTGTGGGGTGAAATCAGCGGATTGTCGGCATAGAGCACTGCCACATCGCCATCGCCAAAGCAGGCTTCGGCCTGCAAGGCGGCATGGGCGGTGCCGAGGCGGTCATGCTGGACAATAACCGGGTAGGGGGCCACAAGCTCCGCCACATCCTCCATGCCGGGGCCGATTACGACAACCAGCCGGTCGAAAACGGCGGATGCACTGGCCAGAAGATGCGCAAGCATGGGCAGTCCCGCGATCTGCTGCATGGCTTTGGCGCGGGAGGATTTCATGCGTGTGCCAAGGCCGGCGGCCAGAAGCACGGCTGTGGCTGGGCGGGAGGGGGAAAAAGAGCTCATGAACCATGCGGTAAGACAAGCCTCAGCCTGTGTCAAACCTCTCGCGCCAGTGTTTATAGCATGCGAGGATAAGACGGTTTTTCAGGTTTTTGAAAGCAGAAGAGGCAGCACGCGATGACAGTACGCAGACTGGCGGTTTTTGACATGGATGGGACCTTGCTGGATTCCTTGCCGGACCTTGCGGAAAGCTGCCGCGAGCTTCTGGCTTTCTATGGTCTGCCTGCTCTGTCGGACACCATGATCAGAACCATGATAGGGCGTGGCGTGGCGGTGCTGGTTTCCAAAGCACTGGCGGCTGCCAGAAGTCTGGTGGGCGAGCGGGCACCAGTTGTGGATGAAGCCGAGGCCGCGGCCCGGTTCATGGCGTTGTATATGCCACGGCTGACCCGTCTTTCACGCCTGTTTCCGGGGGCGGAGGATGCCCTGCGGGCGTTGCGCAATGCGGGTTGGGAACTGGCGGTGTGCACCAACAAGCCTGAGGCGGCGGCGCGTGAAATTCTGCATGCGCTGGATGTGGCTGACCTGTTTGTGGCTGTTGGCGGCGGGGACAGTTTTGCAGTTAAAAAACCAGACTCCGCCCATCTGTTAGGCACGATTGCCATGGCGCATGGGCAGGCGGATCGTAGCGTTATGGTGGGGGATATGCCGCCAGACTGGCTTGCGGCGGAGGGGGCAGGCTGCCCGTTTGTGTACGCGGCATGGGGGTATGGCCAGCAAACACCAGAAGGCGGGCAATGGCAGGCAGGGTCTATGGCGGAAGTTCCCGCCCTGCTGGAAACCATACTGCCGGTATGAGGTGGTGATGCGGCGATACGTATCGCCGCATTCCGTCAGATATGTATGGGGGGCAGGGCGGCTGCGAGTTGCTCGGCCACCACGACGTCGTCTGGCTTATCCACATCCACAGCGGCGCGTCCATCTGACAGGGGAACCAGTTCAGCCTGAGCCCCGGTTAGTTTTGCAATGCGCCGGTACAGCGCAGCACGCGTCAGGCGGCCAGTCAGGGCGCGAAGCAGGACAAGCGGTCCAAGGGCGAGCGCGACGCGAAGCGGGTTTTTGCGGTTCTGTTCCACACGCTGCCACAGATCAGCCACTCTGGCCGAAACTGCGCTTTTGAACAGGAACATGTTGCACCCGGAAAAGGTCATGTCCGCCAGTCGGATATAAGTGCGGCGGGTGTTTGGCACGGCGCGCTGCACGGCGTCCTGCGTGGCGACACAGGCCGCCATGTCGCTTTGCGGCTGAATGGCGGAGAGAAATTCCTCCACCCATGCGGCCTGTAGTAGGGCGTTATCGGCCGTAGTAACCAGTAGTGGTGTGCCAAAGCGCGCAAGCCCAGCCAGCACGCTGGCGCTGGGGCCACCCGGCTGTGCGGGAAGTAGCAGGATATCGGGTGGTAGTTTGTCAGCCAGCACATGCGGAGAGTCCACACAGACGGCTATACGCGAGATAGCGGGCACGTCCCGTAGGGCTGCGATTACCCTCAGTACCATTGGCACTCCGCCAATGGGCAGAAGTGCCTTGTGCGAAACACCGGCCATTTGTGCCAGCGGGTCAGGCCGTCCGGGCCGCGTACCCGCCAGCACAAGAGCGGTGACGGGGGCGCTGGCCATGGATGCGCTCATTACGCGCGCTTGCTCTCGGGGCGGGCGCCATCGGGCCGGTCACGCGGGGGGGCACCCGTAAGGTGCATGACCCACGGATAAAGGGCGGCCTGTTTCAGGTCGTAACCAAGATTGAACACGGTCGGGCTGCGGGGGCGGGCCTTGGCATCAAGGTAGTAGGAGCCGAACATGCGGTCGACCACAAAGCTGGTGATGCCGAAATTGCCGTCTTCATCATGGAAGTGATGCAGAACGTGGCGGGCTTTCATACGCTGGATCCAGGCTGAACGGGGTTTGTAGTTCAGGTGCTGGATGCAGTGAAAGAATTCGTAAATACAAGTGATCGTAATGCCCGTGCCAACAGCCGTTGCAGAGGCCCCGATTCCGCCAATCAGGTAACCGATTGGTGCGGTAATGAGGATGATCGTGGGCAGGGTGGTGACCGGCGCGCCAAAGAGCACATCAAGCAGGTGGGGGTCCTGATGGTGGTCGAAATGGATGCGCTTCCACAGGCTGGCGGTCCAGCGGTTCTTGTAAAGCAGGTGGCCGTGCAGCACGTAGCGGTGCAGCAGGTACCATGCCAGCGGATAAACGGCCACGACCGCCAGAATGGCGATCAGCGTCGGGGCCCAGCCCGCAAAGTATCGCGCGGCGGTGCCGAAACTTACGATAATGAGAGCGAAATACAGCAGAATCGTGGGGTAAGTCAGATAGGCTACCCAGAGCTGCCGCAGGTTCATCTTGCCAAGATCGAAGCTGCGCCCCGTCTTGAGTGATGGGTTATTGAGTGTCTCGCTCATAGTGTTTCGTTCCTCAGGAGCGCGCTCAGCGCGCCCAGCGTGAAGATGATCAGTCCCGGCAGTACGGCCATGAGTGGAGGCAGGAGCCCCGCATTGCCCATGGCGCGAAACAGTCCCTGTGTGACGATGAACAGAAGGCCGCTGCCCAGACACCATACAGGCAACCAGCTTCGACTGCCTGTCCGTGGAGGGATATAGAGTACCGGCATGGCAATCAACAATAGCACAAGAAGTGAAATGGGGCGCATCAGCCGTTCCAGCAACCCCGCCTTGAGGTAAGCGGGGGTGTCGTTCGAGGGAACATGGCCTAACAGGCGCTCGATCATGAGTCGCGTGGAAATGGGTGGCCGGTCGGCGGCCAGCCGGATGATCTCTGCCGGAGGCTGGTTCATGGCCCAAGGTACGTTGCCCTGAGTGGGCTGCGCTTGTGCGACGAGGTTGTGGACGGAAAGCCCGCTGACATCATGCAGAATCCAGCCTCCCGCAGGGGTATGGCTGGCCTGAGCCGCATGAAGAGTGCCGGTAAGCCTGCCTTCCATATCACGGGTGTAGATGTCCACTTCTCCCAGACGTGAGCCACCATCGGCCGCATAGCCGACATGAACGATCCGGCTGGTGTCGCGGAACCAGAAAGCGTGGCCGTTTTCAGGGGTGGGGTCCGTGCGGTTCCACCATATGGCCAGAGCCAGCTCCGAACGGGGGGCGATCTGGTCATCAATCATGACCCCCATGAAACCCAGTACGAGCGTGATGGGGGCCAGTCTCAGGTAAAAACCCAGTGTAGAAAGCCCCGCCGCGCGTAAAATGGCGGTTTCGCTTGCAAGGGTCATCTGCGTGAGCATGACCAGCGCGCCGATCAACACGGCAAAGGGCAGCGTGTTGGACAGCAGGAAGGGAAGGCGCAGGCCAACATAAAGCATCAACCCCTGCACACCCAGATGGCGCTGCAGGATTGGGGTTGTCTGCTCAAGCAGGGCCAGAACTTCGAGCAACCCTACCAGCACGGAGCAGCAGATCATGACCCGCACGAACAGCGTGACGGAGAGATACCGGAGCAGGATATATCGGGGCGCGCGGGGTGTGCGAGACATGGCGGACGAGAAACGGCTGGCCATCAGGCGTTGCCCGTTGGGGTTTGTCTGGTGTGCAGGCGGTTTTCCAGCTTGGCGCGCAGCAGAGAAAACACGCCTGAGCGATAGAGTAGGGGCACGACACAGAGTGCCATGAAAACAAAGGCCGCCAGCCAGATGGAGAGAACGGAGGCGCTGCCGGTCGCGGCCATGCTGTGCGCCATCTGCATCAGGTGATCAAACCCGACCATGATGATGAATGCAGCGGGCAGCCCAATGACATCGCGTTGTCGTTTGCGGGTAATGGCAAGCGCTGTCGCCAGAAGGGGAATGAACGGCACTGTCAGGCAGCGCGCCAGCCGGAAATGCAGTTCGGAAAGCAGGTGCAGGCGTGAAATGGTTGTCGTGTCGTTGGTGACAAGTCTTGCGACAAGCTCTGGTGATGTGAGCTCCCGCTCATCCTCACCGCGTTGGCGGAATGGCACAACCTGCGCCGCATGGGCGAGGTAACGGGTCGAATGATCGAAAAGGGCCACGGTTGGTGGGTCGTCGGCGCTTGTCGTCAGGATCATGCCGTCTTCCAGCTCGATTTCGACCGCGTTGCCGTCATCCGCAATGCGGATATGCCCACGTCGCGCTGTGATGTCATGTTCCTCGCCGTCTTTAATGTCGCGGATGAAGACATGATAAAGTTCTGACCCGCTCTGCGTTACCTTGTCGGCTGTGAATGTCATGGCGGGCGAGGGTGAGGCGAATAGGCGTGACTGCATGCGCGGTGTCCAGCCCGCATGGCTGGCGAAGTAAAAAGCCGAGCGGAAGTCATAGCGCGCATGGGGCTGGATAAAGCCGTAGAGCAGGAAAGACAGCGCGCCCAGAAAAGCACCAAGCTGAAGGTAAGGGCGGATCATACGCAGCAGGGAACGCCCGCTGCTGTTGACCACGTCTATTTCCTCGTTCTGGCTCATACGGCGGATAATGGAAAAAACCGACACGCACAGGGCGGCGGGTAGAGCCTGCCCAAGGTAATGGGGCAGCAGGGTCGCCAGCAGACCAATGAAGGTAACCAGATGGCTGTTGCCCGTGGTCAGCAGGTTGAACAGCACCAGCAGGCGCTCAAGCAACAGGGCAGACATGACAACCGATAGAGCGACCAGAAAAGGCGGCATCAACTGTGCCAGCAGGTAGCGATCCAGCGTGCCGGGGCGCAGCCAGAGAATAACGCGCTGCATGAGCGGAAATCTGGGGGGGGAAGGTGTCATGCGTTTGGTAAAGGCATAGGGCGGCTCAGTGTATAATGCTGCGGCGTGCTGGCGCACATGGTCTCTGTGGGGGTGAGAAAGCGCCTTTGCACCGTTATTTTCCAGCCCGTTGGCACCTGCTCAATACCAATATGGTTCCACCCTGCGGCACTTTCATCATGCCCAGGCGCATGCGAGGCGGAAGATGAGCTGATCACTGGGATATCCGTTCCGGCAATATGGGTGGCCGTGGCGCGGTGCGAATGACCATGCAGGACAAGCTCCGCTCCTTCACGGCGTAGAACCTCTTCAAGAGCTTCAAGGTCTTCAAGCCGTTTACGCCACACAACCAGATTGCGTGCCGGAGGGTGGTGCAGCAGCACAACGCGGCACAGGCCTTTTGAGCGGGCATCTCGCAGGCAGGCGGCCAGTTGATCGAGCTGGGCTCTGCCGATAGCCCCGGTTGCGTGAAACGGCAGGGAAGGGCGCGCGGTATTGACGCCAATCAGCATGACATTTGCGGCCCTCAGGCATGATAGCCGCGGATACTGGGCTATAGGGTGCAGCCATGGTGCCCACAGGGCGCATTTTTTTGCATGTTTCTCGCGCACGAGGGTTTCGTGGTTGCCCGGCACGATCAGGGTGGGGGGAAGATTCTGCTCATCCAGCCATTGCCGTGCATGCTGGAATTCCACCAAAGCTCCCAGATTGGTCAGATCGCCCGTTATCGCCAGCAGATTCGGGTGGGTGGAGAGCGCATCGCTCATGACACGGTTCAACCAGCAGATCTGATGTATGTGCTGTCTACGGGTCAGCCATGACAACAGACCCAATATACGTTTGAGCCGTATTTCCCGAATCTGCAGCCTGCCAGTTATGGGAAGATGCAGGTCTGACAGATGGGCGATCCAGACGCAGGCCAAAACAGTCACGTCTCCCGTAAATGGTTGTCGCAAGAGGGTGCGACATGTGACAATTGTATGATGTAGCAGTATATCACCGAGGTAGGGTTGGGGCAAAAAGCCCTGACAGACAAGGTCAGTACAACAAGAGAGTTCGGGTGCAGAATTGTTTCGCCCTCATTTATAACCCGCAGAGCCGCAGAAATATCGAAGCGGACCCGCAATATCTGGAACAGGCCCGCGCCTTGACGCATGGGCGTGTCTACGCGCCACAGTCCCTTGATGAGCTGAGACTGCTTATTGAACGCATGGCGGCCAACCCGGTTACCTGTCTGGTGATCGATGGGGGGGATGGCACGGTCGGCACGGTATTGAGCGCTCTCTATGCCTCGTCCTGGCCACGGGCATCGTGGCCGGTGATTGCGGTTCTGGCGTCGGGCAATACCAACCTGATCGCGGCAGATGTCGGGTTTGGGCAACGTGGGGTTGAGGCCCTGCATGCCCTGCGCGACAGGGTGCAGGCGGGCCTTACCTCTACGGCGCTGACATGGCGCAGGCCGCTGGTGGTGACACGGGCAGGCCATGAAGGGCGTGATGTTCTTGGCTTTTTCGGCGGAATAGGCGCTTTTGCCCGTGGGGTCGATATTGCGCACCATCCGGGTATTCTGAGAAATATCGCACATGATATGGCGGTTGTGCTGACGCTGATGCTGTCTCTGAGCAAGCTGTTTTCGCCGCGGCAGAGAAAACGTTGGCTTGATGGCGTGCCGTGCGGACTTGTCCGTGATGGCACGCCGGATTCATTCGAACGCCATTTTGTTCTGTTGTGCACCGGCTTGCAGCGCCTACCCCACGGCGCATGGCCTTTCTGGACGGAGCCGAGCACATCCGATGAGGGCATGGCCTATCTGGATGTGGCCGCAAGGCCCAGAAGGCTGCTGATGGCGATATGGCATCTGCTGCGCGGGCGCGCACCGTCATGGATGCGTCGCTCTCCGCAATATCGGAGCGGTATGGCGGAAAGCCTGCATCTTAAAATGAAGCACGCCTTTGTGCTGGATGGCGAGATACTCGAACCGGGGACGGATGGCTGCCTGACCATTACCGCCGGGCCACAAATCAGCTTTTTGTGCCAATGAGCCGTAGGGCAGTCAGGCATCCCGTTCAGGCCTGTCAGGCACGGACAACCCTCGGCACATTGCTGGCCCATGAACTCGCCACCCCTGTAGAGGATCTTGTGCGGCATTTTGTCGTTCAGATGCTGGGGGATACCCAACCGTTAGGCGTGCTGTTTTACGGGTCCGGTCTGCGGGGTGGGGTGGGTGAAGACACCCTGCTGGATTTTTATATTATTGTAGAACGTCAGGCAGACTGGCCCCGCTCCTTTCTTGCACGGCAATGCAATGCCATTCTGCCGCCGAACGTCGAATATCACGAGCAGAGCGTAAACGGTCAGGGAATGCGGGCCAAAGTCGCTATTCTGACACTGGCGCAGTTCAGGAAGCTGACGGGCTTTGCAACATATGACACCACTCTGTGGGCGCGGTTTTCCCAGCCTTCACGTCTGGTCTGGTCAAGGGATACGAAGGCGGCGGGGCGTATTGGTGCCTGCATCATGCAGGCGCACGTAACGGCTGCGCGCTGGGCTGCCCTTCTGGGGCCGGAGCAGGGAACACCTGCTGCGTTCTGGGAGGGGCTATACGCCAATACCTATGCTGCTGAACTCAGGGTGGAAAAAAATGGCCGCTCGGGCAGTATTGTTGAGGCATGGCCTCACCGGTATGAAGCGCTGCTTCAGCCCTGCTGGGCTCTGGCTGGCATAGAGGTTACGAAAACGGGCGAGGAACTACGCCCTGTCCTGCCGGACCATGAAAGAGAAGCCGGGAAACGGGCATGGGCTGCGCGGGTTACGCTGGGGCGTCCGCTTAATATCCTGCGTCTTTGCAAAGCCGCGTTTACGTTTGCCGGAGGGGCACGATACGCCGCATGGAAAATCCGCAGGCATAGCGGGATCAGCATCGAGGTTTCCCCTTTTGCTGAAAAACACCCATTGCTGGCCGCGCCCCCTGTGTTGTTCAGGCTCTGGCGACGCGGCCTTTTCCGGCGGTGCTGATCAGGCCGCGGCGGATAGCGGAACGCTACAATCCTCAGCGGCCTGCCTGAATATTTCAAGCGCCTGATCAATCTGGGCAGCCGTATGCGTGGCCATAACCGAGCAGCGCAGAAGCGGACGCGAATCAGGCGTTGCAGGGGGCAGGCTGAGATTGACGTATACACCAAGCTCCAGCAGCCGGTTCCACATGGGAATGGCCTGTTCCACCGTTTCCAGCGTTACGGCAATAACCGGGCTGACCCGCTGGCTTGCATTCAGGCCAAGCCTCACAAAGCCCGCATGCAGACGCGCGGCGTTATCCATCAACTGGGTCCGCAGTTCAGGGTGTTCCTGCATTTCTTCCAGTGCCGCGGCCGTTGCAGCAATGACTTCCGGCGGCAGTGATGCGGTAAACATGTAGGGGCGGCAGTTCAGGCGCACCAGTTCCAGTTCAGGGTGGTCGGATACACAGTAGCCACCAACAGTGCCAAGGCTTTTGGAGAAGGTGCCAACAATGAAGTCAACATCAGCTTCCACGCCGTCCGCTTCGGCGCTGCCCCGGCCATGTTCGCCCAGCACGCCGAAGGAGTGCGCTTCGTCCACCAGAAGGTAGGCCCCGGTTTCTTTCTTGACCGCAGCAAATTCCGCAACAGGGGCTACATTCCCGGTCATGGAGTAAATACCTTCAACCACCACTAGTTTGGCGGCGTCAGGCGCATCCAGCCGTTTGATACGCTTGTACAGATCATCAGGGTCGTTATGGCGGAACCGGATGACCTGTGCGGCACTCAGGCGGCTGCCATCGTAAATGCTGGCATGGCTGTCAGCATCCAGAAGCAGATAGTCGTCTTTACCGGCCAGGGCGGAAATCATGCCCAGATTTGCCTGATAGCCGGTAGAAAAGACCATGGCGTCACGACGGCGGAAAAAATCGGCAATTTTGCGTTCAAGCTGGCGGTGCAGCGACTGCGTGCCATTGGCAATGCGCGAACCGGTGGTGCCAACACCAAAGACTTCTGCCGCAGCTTGGGCTGCCTTGATGGCGCGCTCGGACTGGCTCAGGCCCAGATAGTTATTGGTTCCGAAAAGAAGGGTTTCCCGGCCTTCAATAACCCCTACGGTCGATGAAAGAGGCTTTTCAATCACCACAGCAAAGGGGTTGCGGCCACCGGCTGCCACCACCGCGCCGAGTGAGCCGGCAAGGCCTTCATATTTGGAAAACAGCGATGCCATTCAGGCTTACCCCTTGCTCTTCAGATCAACGACGCAGGCAGCCAGATCGTTGATCGTACGGATATCCGCCAGCTTGTCGAGCGGAACGGAGACATCCAAGCTATCTTCCACTTCCATGACAAAGTTCATGACGGCAAGGGAATCAAACGCAAGATCTTCCATGATCTTGCAGTCGCCATTGATGTCACGAGGCACTTTCGGGTTGGAAAGCAGCTTCTGGATGATCAGCGCGGAAACGCCTTCAACGGTCTCGCTCATGTCAGATCCTTTGTCCTTTTCAGGCAATCAGTACAACCGGGATTGCGCCCGCTGTGCCGCCTTATGCGAGAAAAAAGCGGGCTTGGCCAGTGCCAGCCCGCAAACATGCCATTGCCGCTCCTGCATAAGGCCGGAGCGGCAATGGGGTCAGGCCATTTCGGGCTGAGGTTCAAACGCACCATTCAGATACATGGTGCGGGCCTTGGCACGGGTCAGCTTGCCAGACGATGTCTGGGGCAGGGTGCGTGGCGGTACCAGAACCACCGATACATCGACGCCATGCAGGCGCCGGAACAGGCTGGAGGCTTCGCTACGCAGGCCTTCGCGTGTATCGGGGTCGGAGGCGCGGCACTGAATCAGGGCCACGATTTCTTCATGGTCGCCCTTTTCGAGCGAAAACACCGCGACATCACGGCTACGCAGAGCCGAAAGATGCGTCTCGGCCGACCATTCCAGATCCTGCGGCCAGATATTACGACCGTTGATGATGATCAGATCCTTGGCGCGGCCAGTCACCACAATCTGCCCGTTGAGCATGTATCCAAGGTCGCCGGTGTTCAGCCAGCTATCGCGGTCCACAACCTTGCGGGTTTCCTCTTCCATACGGAAGTAACCACTCATCAGGCTTGGGCCACGCACATAGATGGTGCCAACTTCCCGGTCCGCCAGCACGCGTCCGTTGGGGCCGCGCACTTCCATCTGATGGCCAGGCAGAACCTGACCACAGACAACAAACGTACGGGCCGGGGTGTCGCTATCGACTGGCGGGCGAGCCACACCGTCGTTTTCAAGCCGGGGCAGGTCAACCGTGTCGGTCTTGATACCCGAACCCAGCGGCACAAAGCTGATAGCCAGTGTTGCTTCCGCCATGCCGTAACTGGCTACAAAGGCTTCAGCCCGGAAACCGGCGGTGGCAAAGCGGTCAGCAAATTCTTGCAGGATATGGGGGCGGATCATGTCACCGCCAATCCCGGCCACCCGCCAGCAGGAGAGGTCAAGATCTTCAGCCGCGGGGCGACGGGCGCACAGCTCATACCCGAAAGAGGGGCTGTAAGCGATAGTGCCCCGGTTGCGGCTGATCAGGTCAAGCCACACATGCGGACGCCGGGCGAATTCACGCGTGGGCAGCAGGTCGACCGTCAACTGGCACGTCATGGGCGTCAGGAAGAAGCCGACAAGGCCCATATCATGATACAGCGGCAACCATGATACGCAGCGATCGCCGGTTTCATGAACACGCAGGCCATCATGCGCAATCGCGGCCACATTGGCCATGCCGGACTGCTGGGTGACGCATACCCCCATGGGAAAGCGCGTACTGCCCGAAGAAAACTGCAGGTAAGACAGAGCCTCCGGCTTGATTTCAGGCAGGGGCATATCCGGCACAATGCGTTCCATCAGTTCCGCAGGGGAACCAGCAAACACAAGACCAAGGCCACTGACGATCTCGTCCGTCCAGCCCTCAATGATATTGGGAATAATGACCGCGCTGGCCTGAGCGCTACGGATCATGCCGCGCAGCGTGCTCAGATACGCTTCTTTCCCACCAAAGGCGACAGGCAGGGGCAGAGGGGCGGTTACAAGCCCTGCATACTGGCAACCAAAGAAAATGCGGGCGAAATCACCATCGCTTTCCGCCACAATGGCCACCCGGTCTCCCGGTTGCAGGCCCATGCCAAGAAGGCGCAGGCCGGTTTCAATCGCCTGCTGGCGTAGCGTGCTGTAGGGCAGGGCTTCCAGAAGCTCACCCTTACCGGAATAGATGTTAAATCCGGCAGTGCCTTGTGCGGCATAGTCCAGTGCAGCAGGGAAAGTCGCGAAGTCTCCGTAACGGCGCGGCTGTCCAGACGCTGTAGGCACTGGTTTGAGCGCCACGTTCGACGTGTGCATGGAAACAGGATTCATCGTGTTCATCAGCAGGCCATTCGAAGATAATCAGTAAGCGCGCTGGTAAGCCAACGCGGTATTAGCCCACCTTCGCATCAGGCGTGGGCGTGAGGCGTATATAGTCTTTTTGAAGATTTATGAAAGTGTCATACCGCCATAAGGGGGCTGCACGACGCTTGGGTGTGTGTCGAGAGGGAGGATTGGGGGAGGGAGCATATAAAGAGGGGAAGCAGGGGAACCTCTGTGTGCGCTATGCGTCCATTTACCAGAACTTCGTTTAGAAACCGGCTCTTCCGATATAAGAGGCGTGTGCCAGGGCGTGGCTTATATAGGGTCAAATCGGCTGTTTATCGGCCTCATTGACTTGAAACGTAGCGAAATAATTGTTGTTACCCGTCATGCGGGCGAGGTCGCCCTTCTTATGGGGCAATCAATCGTTTCCAATGAAGCGCCGAATCTTAACAGGCTGCATCCTCTGGCTGGCTATGACTGTCATAGGGTGTTCGGGCTATCATCTTCTAACCGCATTATAATGTAAGGATATCCCGGGAGAGGCCCCTTCGTTCTAGCCGGAATGAGGGTGGTGTAAAAAAAATGAAAAAAATGCGTGTGTTGGTGTTGACGGTATAGTGCTGGTGGGTATAGAAGCTGGCTCACGGGACGAGATG
>NZ_JBDNWF010000012.1:0-62314 GCF_047721125.1 Acetobacter papayae
GTATGGGTGAGGGGGCGGGCTGGGTCATGAGTTATGCAGTTCGCTTACACGCAAAAGGCGGGGGGCGTGAAGGTTTTCATGCCCGGTGCGCGAAAATATCCGGCTCGTCATAGCCCAGACCGTCCAGTCTGGCCCGGCTGGGCAGGAAGTCGAAACAGGCCTGTGCCAGTTCGCGGCGCTCTTCTCGTTCCAGCAGGGCTTCCAGCCGTGCCCATAGCGCGTGCAGGTGCAGCACATCCGAGGCGGCATAGGCAAGCTGTTCGGGTGTGAGGGTGGGGGCACCCCAGTCCGAACTCTGTTGGTGCTTGCTCAGATCCACCCCGAGCATTTCCCGGCACAGGGCCGCAAGGCCATGGCGCTCGGTAAAGGTGCGAACCAGCTTGGCGGCAATTTTGGTGCAGATAACAGGGGCAACCGTAATCCCCAGCGTATGTTGCAGGATACCGACATCAAACCGGGCAAAATGCATGATTTTTGTCAGCGCCGGGTCGGACAGAACCCGCCTGAGGTTGGGGCAGGCATAGCCGGTGCCGCCAAGGCGGGTGGGGATAATCTGCACCAGATGGGCCTTGCCATCCCCTGCGGAAAGCTGGACAAGGCACAGCCGGTCGCGGTGGGGGTTGAGCCCCATGGTTTCGGTATCCACGGCAACGGAGCCGGAAAAGGTCAGCCCGTCAGGCAGGTCGTTCTTGTGCAGGGTAACGGCATTGTCCGAATAAGCTGAGGTCATGGCCCGCTCCCCGGTTGCGTGGTGTCGTCTGGTGTCTGGCCGGTGCCGCTGGGGCGGGGCCTCTGGTCATTCCGTGGTGAATGGGCACCGAATACAACCCGCAACGCGGCTTGTCCATTCCTGCCGCCTCTTCGGGTTTACCGGCTTTCGGGCAAACACGGGTGGGGGGATAGGCGAAAGCCCCGCACATGCGCTAGGGGAGAGAGCAGAATGACCAGAAAACCGGACACCTCATCCATGCGTTCTCCCCGCCCATCCCGGCCTGCGCGCCGCTCCCGTTCTTCAGGCTCGGCCGGTGGGGGCCGTGGTGCCGCGCCGGGAGGTGGGCTGTGGCTGTTCGGCACGCATGCGGTTGGGGCGGCGCTGGCCAACCCGCAACGTGTGTGCGACCGCCTGCTGGTAACGGAGGCGGAGCACCCTGCCGTGCAGGAGGCCATGCAGGCCGGGGGGCTGCGGGTCGCTCCTGAAGTGGTGCAGCGCGTCCGGCTGGATGACCTGCTGGGGCCAGACGCGGTGCATCAGGGTGTGGCGCTGCTGGTGCGCCCACTGGTCTCGCCCGCGTTGGATGAGGCGCTGGAGCGCCCCGGCCCGGTGCTGGTGCTCGATCAGGTAACGGATCCACGCAATGTGGGGGCTATCCTGCGTTCGGCGGCGGCGTTCGGGGCGGCATGTCTGGTGGTGCAGGACCGTAACGCCCCGGAGGAAACTGCCGTGCTGGCCAAGGCCGCATCCGGTGCGCTGGAAACGGTGCCTATCGTGCGTGAGGTCAATCTCTCCCGCGCTATCGAACAGTTGCAAAAGGCGGGCTGCTGGACAGTCGGGCTGGATGCGGGCGGCGGCGTGCTGGATGGTGCCGCGTTTGAAAACCGGCGCGTGGCGCTTGTGCTGGGCGCGGAGGGGCGCGGCCTGCGGCGCCTGACGCGTGAAAGCTGTGATGAAATCGCCGGACTGTACATGCCCGGCGATATGGAAAGCCTGAACGTATCGGTTGCGGCAGCCGTCGGGCTTTATGAACTCGCCCGTTTGGGGCGGCTGAGCGCGTAACCCGCAAAAGCTGCGAAAAACCCGACATAATAGCCAATATCGGCCCCGCCCATCCACGCGGCTACGGGGCCGGTATACAGGCTGCTGGTGGAAAACAGGCCGATGGTCAGCACGGTAATGACCACAAACAGCGTGGCCCCGCGTGTCCAGCCGGGCGGGACGGCGTGCACCGTGCGGTCGCCCAGATACCAGTCTGCCAGCACAATGCCGATCCACGGCGCTATCCAGTAGAGGGTTACCAGCAGGTAATCGGTATAGAGCGTGGTGTAGCGACCGGCTCCGGCTACGGCCAGCGCATAGCCCAGCAGGGCTGTCAGCACGGCGGCGGCCACGCGCGGGATGTGCAGCCCGGCTGAAATCAGGCTGTAGCTTGCGGTGTTGTCGTTAAAGGAATTGCCGGTGATAGACGATAGCGCAATGGCCGCAAGAGCCACCCCGCCCAGTGGCCCCATGGCCTGACGTAGCGAGGCAATAACCGCTGTGGGGGAGGGGTCAGCAACGCTACCCGCGCAGATCAGCCCAAGAATCTGGAAGGGAATGGCCGAGCAGAGCAGCCCCGCCAGTGCCAGCAGCACCACTTTGGTAGGGCTGGAGCGGGCAGGCAGATACCGCGTGTAGTCCGATGAGTAGGAAGCCCAAGACAGGTTGAAGCTGACCAGAATACCCACCGCCAGCATGAATGTGCCAAGGCTTACGGCATGGTGCGTGGCCAGTGGTGCCTGCCCGCGCAGCGCGAATACAATGCCTATCAGGGTAAACACCACCAGCAGCAGCCCCCCCAGATATTTCTGCAAGGCCTGCACCATGTGGTGCCCGTAGATGGAGGCCACCATCTGCACACCGGCCAGCACGGCCAGCGCCAGCCAGAACGGTGTGTGCAGCCCCATGGCCAGCAGAAGGGTCAGCAGAGCAGTGGCAGCGGGCACGTTGTTCACCGCGTCCCAACCCACGCAGTAAATCCAGTTCAGCAGAGCGGGCGGGCGCACGCCCAGTCGCCCCAGAGCCCGGCGCGAGGCCTCCATCTGTGTCAGGCCGGTGGGTGGGCCGATGGCAGCGGCCAGGGCAACAGGCAGTGCTCCGATCAGGTTGCCCAGCAGCACGGCGGCCACGCCCGCGCGGAAATCCAGCCCGAGGCTGACCAGCAGCGCGCCCGTTACCCAGCCGCCGGGGCCGAGATTGGGAGAAAAATGGCTCCAGAACACCCGGTCCATTTTCATGGTCTTGAGCGCATCCGGCACGGGCTGGCTGACGGAGGCCGCCGAAAGTTCCTCCATCCAGCCCCTGTGGGGCGTATTGGCGGCAGCCTGAACGGGTGGGGGAGTATCCTGAGTCATGCGTGGTTCCACAAAGCGCGAGGAGCAGAGGCCCGGCGTGGCCGGTTTCGGTTCAGGAAAGGTCGGGCTCGGGCATGCTGCCCGGAGCGCCCGTGGGCTGGCGCGTGTAATAGGCCTCAGCCACGCGGGGGGGCAGAAGGTCCATCAACCGTGAGCCCGCCGCCAGCCAGCGCGGAAAGGTAATGCGCCGCTCGTTGCGGCCCAGCCCACGCAGGATACGATGGCACGCCGTGTTAACGTCTGTCAGCCCCGGCATGGAAAAGCGGTTGCCCGCGACCATGGGTGTATCCAGAAAACCACAGACGACAGAGCTGAGCAGAATGCCCTCGCGCCGTGCGCTGGAGCCGCTGGCGACCATAAAGCGGTCCACCGCCGCCTTGGCCGCGCAATAGGCAGGCGTGCCGGGAAAAGATACAAGCCCCGCGACCGATGAAATGGCGCAGATCCGCCCGCGCAGGCCATCGGGCTGGCGTGGTTGACGGCGCATGACATCCATGGCGGGCAGCACGGTGTTGAGCACGCCCATCAGGTCGGTTTCAAAAATCCGGCGCACCTGTTCGTGGGGTTCATGCGGGGCCTGTATCGTGGTGCTGGGTTTGCGGGTGCCCCCGGTAATGCCCGCACAGGCCAGAACCAGATTGAGCGGCCCCGCCTGATGCACCCATGCTTCGATACGCGCGCGGTCCGTTACATCCGCCAGAAGGGTGGAGACCTCGGCCCCTTTTGCCTGACAGCGTGCGGCGGTGTCGTTCAGGCGTTCGGCGCAGCGCCCCCCCAGCCAGAGCCTGCGACCGGGGCGCGCAAGCGTGAGGGCCAGCGCCTGACCCAGTCCAGAGGAAGCACCGGTAATAAGGGCAGAAGGATGGAGCATTGAAAAATCAGTCTTCAGCATCGTGTTGCGGGCTGTGGCGCAGCATGGCGGCTTCTGGCATGAAGGGGCAAGACCGGAAGCGCAATACGGTGGCATACCGAGGGAGCATTGAGGGGAGCATGGAAGGCGGCATGGTGGAAAACGGAGCAGACTGTCCGGCAAAAATAAACCGCAGGGGTGTGTGTTTTGTCATATCCGCACCCTCAGGGGCAGGAAAATCGACGATTGCCAATGCCTTGCGGGCTTCGGACACACGACTGCGGCATTCCGTATCCGTGACCACGCGCCACCCCCGGCCGGGCGAGAAAGAGGGTGTGCATTACTACTTCCGCAGCATGGAACAGTTCGAAAACATGGCCGCGGCGGGCGAAATGCTGGAATGGGCGACCGTGTTCGGGCGCGGCTACGGCACCCCCCGCGCTCCGGTGGAGCAGACGCTCGCTGCCGGGCATGACATGGTGTTCGACATCGACTGGCAGGGGCACCAGCAGATCAGGCAGGCGCTGCCGGGCGATGTGGTGAGCCTGTTCGTGCTGCCGCCTTCCATGGCCGAACTTGAACGCCGCCTGCATGGCCGGGCCTCAGACCACCCGGACGAAATCGCCCGCCGCATGGCCGCCGCGCGTGACGAAATTTCGCACTGGCGCGAATTTGACTACGTGATTGTCAACACCGAACTGGACCGCGCCATAGCCGAGGCCCGCGCGGTGCTGACAGCCGCTCGTCAGGCGGTGCCCCGTCAGGCTGGGCTGGTGGATTTTGTCGGCACCTTTGGGGTCTGAAATCTGATGGATTTTTCCACCATTACCGTCCTGTGCGTGGGCGATGTCATGCTCGACCGTTTTCTATACGGTCGCATGGAGCGTATCTCGCCCGAAGCGCCAGTGCCTGTGCTCCTGCTTGATAACCGGCGCGAAATGCCGGGCGGTGCGGGGAATGTCGCCAGCAACATTCTCTCGCTCGGCGGGCGGGCGGTGCTGGTAGGGCTGACCGGACAGGACGAGGCCGGGGCCACACTGCGCGGCGCGCTAGCTGACAGGGTGGGCTTGCAGGATGCAACCTGCGCCAGTGCCGTGCGCCCCACAATCTGCAAGACCCGTTTTATCGCAGCACACCAGCAGGTGGTGCGGGTGGATGAGGAAAGCCGCACCCGGCTTGCCACGCAGGAGGCTCAAAGCCTGTGCGCTGCCATAAGTGCTCATATGGCGCAGGTGCAGGCGGTTGTGGTGTCGGATTACGGCAAGGGGGTTTGTGCGCCCGCTGTGCTGGAGTACCTCTTCGCGCAGGCGCGGCAGTTTGGCGTGCCGGTTTTTGTTGACCCCAAAAGCACCGATTACAGTCTGTATCGCGGGGCTGCGTGCATTACCCCCAATGCGCGTGAACTGGCGGCGGCCTCGGCCATGCCGGTTGAGAGCGAAGCACAGGTGGAAGCCGCTGCCCGCACGGTTATGGAACAGGCCGAGGCACAGGCCATTCTCGCAACCCGTTCTGAAAAAGGCATGATGCTGGTGCGGCGTAATGGCCCGGCCCTGTCCGTGCCAGCGCGCGCGCGTGAAGTGTTCGATGTCTCTGGTGCGGGGGACACCGTTATCGCCACCATGGCGCTGGCGGTGGGCTCGGGCATGAGCTTCGAGCAGGCCATGCGTGTGGCCAATGCAGCCGCGGGCGTGGTGGTGGGTAAGCTCGGCACGGCCACGGCGGATATTGGCGAGGTCCTGCGCGAACTGGATGATCAGGAGGCACCGGGCGAGGGCGAAGGGGCCATGGCTCCGCTGCTTTCTCTCGAGGCCATGCGCGCGCAGGTGGATCGCTGGCGGGCGCGGGGGCTCAAGGTCGGCTTTACCAATGGCTGTTTTGATATCCTGCATCCGGGGCATGTCAGCCTGCTGGCACAAGCCCGTGCCGCGTGCGACAGGCTGGTGGTGGCACTGAACACGGATGCCAGCGTGCGCCGCCTGAAAGGCGAGACCCGCCCGGTCAATACGCTGGAGGCGCGCGCGACCGTTATGGGGGCGCTGCGGATGGTGGATGCCGTTGTTGCCTTCGATGCCGATACGCCGCTTGAAACAATCCGTGCCCTGATGCCCGATGTGCTGGTGAAAGGGGCGGATTACACGCCTGAAACCGTTGTCGGGGCGGATCTTGTTCTGGGGGCCGGAGGGCGGCTGGTGCTGGCTGATTTGCGTCAGGGCCATTCCACCACGGCCATTATCGGGCGAGCCCAGACTCCGTGACGGGCATGGGTAACGCCCCTTCTGTATCGTCGCAGGGTGGGGAGGCGGCGCTCAGAGCCGTGCATGCGCGCTTTACCGACTGGCTGTTCGGGCAGGCGCTGCCATTCTGGGCAGATACCGGGTGCGATGGTGTTGCGGGCATGCCAGCAGCCCTTGGCGCACAGGAGCATCTGACCTGCGAGGGGGTGCCCGCGCACCCGGCTTTCAAGCGGGTGCGGGTGCAGGCCCGCCAGCTTTTTGTGTTCTCATGGGCGGCCCTGCGTGGCTGGCCTGAAGCCCGTGCTCGGGCCGATGCTCTTTTTGAGTTTCTGCTCAGGGCGCGTCGGGCCGATGGAGGCTGGGTCTGCCGCCTGACGCGCTCGGGCGAGGTGCTGGACAGCACGGCGGATCTGTATGATCTGGCGTTCGTGGTGTTTGCGCTGGCGTGGTACG
Source organism: Acetobacter papayae (assembly GCF_047721125.1). Lineage (NCBI taxonomy): Bacteria > Pseudomonadati > Pseudomonadota > Alphaproteobacteria > Acetobacterales > Acetobacteraceae > Acetobacter > Acetobacter papayae. The sequence goes on from NZ_JBDNWF010000012.1 coordinate 6,646, forward strand.
CAAGGCTGGATGGCGTGGGTGAGCCCCCCGTGGCTCTCGCGCGTGAAACCCTGCGCTGGATCGAAACGGAAATGCCCCGGGCAGAGGGCGGGTTTTTGAACCGCCTGCCTGATGAGGGCGGAGCATGGCAGCAGAACCCGCACATGCACCTGTTTGAAGCCGTGCTGGCCCTGTACGATGCCACAGGGCAGGCCGATGACCTGACACTGGCCCACAGGCTGCATGATCTGTTCAGAACCCGTTTTCTTGACGCCACAACCGGGTGTCTGGGCGAGTATTTTCAGGCAGACTGGGCTCCGGCAGCGGGTGAGGCCGGGCAGTGGACAGAGCCGGGGCACCATTTTGAATGGGTGTGGCTGCTCCACGCCTATACCGCCCGCAGCGGGGTCGAAACCCGTGCGGAGGCCGACAGCCTATACCGCTTTGCCCTCGCACATGGCGTGCAGGGTGATACGGCGCTGGTGCGCGATGCGGTCAGCCGCAATGGGCAGGTGCTCAGCAATGCCGCGCGCCTGTGGGTGCAGGGCGAGGCCCTGCGCGGTATCCTCAGCCATGACGCACAGGGTAATGTCTCGCTGGCTGCCCGCGTGGGTGAGAACCTGCTTGAATACTATCTGCACGGCCCCAAAGCCTGCCCCAGCGCGCAGGCCACATGGACAGACCAGCTTGACGCGCAGGGCCAGCCTGCGGCCGAGCGTATTCCCACCAGTTCCCTGTATCATATCGTCACCGCGTATGATGAACTCGATCGGGCGGTGCGTGAGGGGGGGGGCTGAAAAGACCCCCGCGTAATGACGGCGGACTCTTACGGGGTGCGCGGGAAATCTGCTATGGTTGCAGGCATGAACACGACCGAAGCCGACCAGCAGAAAGAAGAAGGGCCTCTGGCTCTTGGCCTGCGCCAGCCCCCCGCCAACATAGAAGCCGAGCAGGCGCTGCTTGGCGCCTTGCTGACCAATAACCGTGCCTATGACCGGGTTTCGGACTTTCTGGCCGCCGAGCATTTCGCCAACCGGGTAAATGGCCAGATTTTCGAGGCCATAGCCCGACGGGTTGAAGCCGGGCAATTGGCCGACCCCGTAACCATGCGGGCCGAGCTTGAACATTCAGGCGTGCTGCAAAGCGTTGGCGGCATGGGCTACATGGCCAAGCTTCTGGGCTCCATGGTGGGTATCATCAATGCGGGTGACTATGGTCGCGCCATTCATGATGCGTGGATACGCCGCCAGTTGATCGATATTGGCGAAACCGTCGTCAACAACGCCTTTGGCATATCGGGCGGGCTATCCGGGCCAGACCAGATTGAGGCCGGGGAAGAGGCCCTGTTCAGGCTTGCCACCGAAAAAGGCAAGGAAGGAGATTTTGTCTCGTTCAATCACGCACTGGCCGGTGCGATCGAGGTTGCGGCAAAAGCCTTCGAGAATGATGGCCATGTTACGGGCCTGACCTCGGGCCTGCGGGATATGGACAAAAAAACCGGTGGTCTGCACCCCTCCGATCTGCTGATTCTCGCAGGGCGTCCCGCCATGGGTAAAACGGCGCTGGCAACTAAAATGGCCTTTTCCGCCGCCCGCGCCATTATGGAAGACAGCTCCGACAAGGGCGGTAAGCCTAAAGGCAGTGTCGCTATTTTCTCGCTCGAAATGTCGGCCGAACAGCTTGCCACCCGTATCCTGTCTGAACAGGCCGAAGTTTCGGGTGAGCGGATTCGACGGGGTGATATCGGGCAGAAGGAATTTGACCGCTTTGTGCGGGTCAGCCACGAGCTGTCATCCCTGCCACTGGTGATTGACGATACCCCCGCCATCAGCCTTTCGGCCATGCGCACACGCTGCCGCCGGCTTAAGCGCACGCAGGGGCTCAGTCTTGTTGTGGTGGACTATCTCCAGCTCATGCGCCCGTCAGTCGGCACCCGTCCTGAAAGCCGCGTGCTGGAAATTTCTATGATTACACAGGGGCTCAAGGCCATTGCCAAGGAGCTTGAGGTTCCGGTGCTGGCGCTGTCCCAGCTCTCGCGTCAGGTTGAAAGCCGCGAGGACAAGCGGCCCATGCTGTCGGACCTGCGTGAATCCGGCTCGATCGAGCAGGACGCCGATGCGGTGATGTTCGTCTACCGCGACGAATATTATCTCCAGCAGCGCCAGCCCAAGGAAACAGCCTTTGATTCCATGGATAAATATCAGGCGGCTATGGAAGACTGGCAGCGCCGTATGGGGCTTGTCCATAACAAGGCCGAGCTGATTCTGGAAAAACAGCGTCATGGGCCTACCGGCACCATCAATCTGTTTTTCGAAGGCGAATACACACGCTTTGCCGATCTGGACACCATGCACGACCATTAAGGGCGTGCCCTGTAAGCCCTGTCTGTAGCCATGCTCTACGCAAGACTACTGACAGGGTAAGGGTGTTTTTCAGCTCGATGGTGTTTCCGTGTCGCGCACCAGCAGTAACTGCCGTGATGCGACGGCAATTCCCTGTTCATGAAAAGCCTGCCAGAGCGCGCGCAGGGCTACGGGTCTGGCCAGCTTGATTGTCAGGTCGGCCCGTGCGGTGGCGGTGCCGGTCAGCAGCACGGAGCCATCTTCCACCGAGGTCATGTCCACCGTAACAGGGGCCATGCCATCCACCGCGTCGCAGGCGGTCAGTGTATCGGCCATAACCTGCATGGCCCGGTCGAGATCGGAGGTGAACGGCAGGTCGAGTGTTACAGTAAACACGCCGGGTTTCTGGGCAGCCGTTGCGTTCTTGACCGCAGAGGTAATGAACTGCGAGTTCGGCACGATCATGATGGATTTGTCGTCCAGCAGGATATCGGTGGAGCGTACGCTAATCCGTCCGACCTTGCCCGTTACCCCGGCGATCGTCACCGTATCTCCAACCGAGACAGGGCGCTCAGCCATGAGGATGATACCGGAGACGAAGTTCTGCACAATGGATTGCAGGCCAAAGCCGATCCCCACTGACAGGGCGCTGACAACCCATGTCAGGCTTTTGACCGTAACCCCCAGCACCGACAGCATGGCCAGCCCGATGAGAATCCATGCCGAATAGCCCAGAATGCCAAGAATGGATGCCTGAGCGCCCGTATCCAGCCGGGTGGTGGGAAAGAATTTCTGGCTGAACCAGCTTTTGACCAGATTGATGACATAGTGCCCGGCAATCAGCAGCCCGACACAGAGCAGAACGGCGTTGAGCGAGACAAAATGTGTGTCGGCATTGGTCTGGCCATTGAACAGGAAACCAAGCTGCGTCCAGACCTGCGAAGGGTCGAACCCGCCGCCCGAACTCGCGACAGCAAACAGCACTACCAGCAAAAGCAGGTTGACCGCGCCGGGAATAAGTACGCTGATCTGGTTGACCAGCCGCGCCGGTATGCCAAGTGCTGTCAGGCGCTGGCCCAGACTGCCATGCGCGCATAGTGTTGTAGCGCAGAGCGTGCTGGACAGGAGCGAGACCAGCAGCAGGCCCGCCAGCGTGATGCTCATCATGCTCAGCCAGGAGATGATGGTATAGGCCAGCGGAATATAACCCGAAAACACCGCCAGCCAGCAGACGATTGCAACCGTCATGGCCAGACTGCGCAGCAACTGCGCAAGGGGCGGGTTGTCTTCGTCTTCCGTATTGGCCGTTACCCGCAACTCACGCGGGATGGCAAACAGTAGCGGGCTGACAGCCAGCGTAAAGGCAGCATCCATCAACTGCACGGAAAGCAGGGATAGGCCGCTATGGGTATCCATGTAACGCAACGCGCCGCGCACAAGCATGGCCCCGGCCAGCCATGCAGGGAACAGGCGCAGGTTTCTGGCCAGTTCGTCGGGTATGGTGAAAACCCGCCATTCCTTCGCGCGGGAAAACAGGCACCAGCCCAGTTCCAGCACAAAACCGCATAAGGGGGCCTGTGTCGCCACCATGTCGGCCAGAACAGCCAGATCACCCTGGGCTGCCGGGTTGTCGAAAGACAGGATATTCCACAGGATCTGGCACGAAAAACCCCATGCCGCCGTGGCTATGGCGGCGCAGGCGAGGGTAGCGGTAATCGGGCGCAGGCGGCCAAAAGGCACAAAGCGACTCACCAGCCTGCGCACAGGGCCGTGGCAGCACAACCACATCGCCATAAGCAGGGCCGTACCCGCAATCCCCCCTAGCGTGATGAAGACGCGCGAGCCGCTAAAGGCAACGCCTGTCAGGGCTACGGTCTGTTGGGCCAGTTCATGCAGGTGGGTGCTGTCCTGCCGGAACGCCCCCGCCAGACCGGACCAGAAATTGATACCCAAGGGTGAGGGAAAACGCTGCCAGAGTGTCGCCTGCTGAATGGCGCTCCCATGCTGGCGCAGAGCGCTGATAAGCTGCTGGGCTTCGGCCTGATACAGCTTCAGCCGCATCATGCGTGCATCCACCTCTTTTTGGCGGCGTGTCAGCGTGTTGCGCTGCTCGGTAATGGAGGCGGCCTCGGCTGGGTCGCCCGCGGCTGGGGGCTTGCCCAGAATGTCCAGAAAATTCTGGTACATGGCGTGGTAGGGCTTCAGCCGTGTCATCAGTGTATCGGCCTGCGTGGCCACAGCCGTTGCCCGTTGCAGCAGGGCGGCCAGATCGGCGGAAGTATGGCCCGTATCGTGGTCCTGCAGGCCGGTATCGTAAATGGTGCGGATTTCCGCTTCCATGTCGTCCAGCGTCTGGTCAGGTGCGCTGTTTTCCGCGCGGGCGATAAAGGCGCTGGCCAGCCCGCCGGGCACATTGCCGCTGGCTGCGGGCTGGGTGGGGTTGGCCGTATCGGTGCGCGCTGTGGCTGTGGCAGCGTGGGCCTGCTGCCCATGGCCCGCAATCAGGGCAAGAACCAACCCTGCAAGCAAGGGCAGACGGCGCAGGGAGGAGAAAAAAAGCTGATGGCGCATTGGGCTGTCGTAGCTCCGCTTTACCGTATGCCTTGCGTGGCTGCCTCGTGCGTGAACCTCCCGAAAGAAAGGGGAATGATGTCAGGGAGTTTCAGGCCGGGCGGCGGGTCAGGTGCCGCTGTTCTGGATATGAGCGCGGAACCCCAGTTTTTCCAACTGAGCGGGGGAGGTAATGTGGCGGGGGGTCGAATGGAACATCCCGCACGCGGAAAGGCCCAGCGCACAAGCCAGTAACAGGACTGCACGTTTCATGATGTTGTCTTTCTCCACGGTTGAACGGGCCGTTTCTCTTTCGTCTTTCTATCTCACCCGCACGCAGCGCGGGCAAGCCAAGAAGTGCGCCTGCGCGCCCGCTAGCGCCGCAGTTCCATGGTGATAGGCCCTTCGCGGCGACCGTGGGTGAACTGGTCTACATACGGGTTGCCGCTGTCCATCAGGGTGCTGGCGGCCCCCTGCCAGACCAGTTGCCCCCGATAGAGCATGGCCGCCTGATCGCCTATGCGCTGGGCGGAGGCCATGTCATGCGTAATGGCTATGGCGGTGGAGCCGAGCGTTTTGACGCAGTTTACAATCAGCCCGTCGATAACGGCCCCCATAATGGGGTCCAGCCCGGTTGTAGGTTCATCAAAAAACAGCATGTCAGGCCGGGCGGCGATAGCGCGTGCAAGGCCTACGCGTTTTTGCATGCCCCCGGACAGTTCCGCCGGATAGAGGTCTCCCACCGAAGGATCGAGCCCGACTTGCGCCAGAATGCCACCAGCCTCGCTCCGGGCATTGCGGCGTGACAGGCGCTTGCGCGCCAGCAGCCCGAAGGTGACATTTTCCCATACGGGCAGGCTGTCAAACAAGGCGGCGTTCTGGAACAGCATGCCTATTTCGCCACGTAGGCTTTCGCGGCGGCTGTCCGGGGCGGTCAGGATATTTTCGCCGTCGATTTCAATACTGCCGGAATCGGGGGTCATCAGTCCCAGAATGCAGCGCAGCAGAACGGATTTTCCAGAACCTGAACCGCCGATGATCACGCATGAGGTGCCCTGCGCCACATCCAGCGTGACACCATCGAGCACCTTTTTGCTGCCGAAAGACTTGTGCAGGTCGCGGATACGGATTTTCGGGGGCGCATCTGTCATGCGGGGCGGCGGTCCTTATGGTGTTCAGTGCGAGAAAAACAGGTCCGTTATCAGGTAATCGAAGGCCAGCAGCAAAATGGAGGCCGCGACCACGGCGGCTGTGGTGGCGGAGCCCACACCTTCGGCCCCACCCTTGCTGTTATAGCCATGGTAGCAGCCCATGAGGGTTATCAGAAACCCGAAGAGTGCCGCCTTGACCAGCCCGACCGTAACATCCTCGGTTTTCAGGGCGTTGAGTGTGGCGGTAATATACGCAGTGGCGGAAAAATCGAGCTTGACCACCGCCACCAGAAAACCCCCAGCAACCCCCAGCACGTCGGCTATCAGCACCAGCAGGGGCAGGGCGACCAGCCCGGCCAGCAGCCGTGGGGCCACCAGATATTTCATGGGGTTGGTGGACAGGGTATCCAGCGCATCAATCTGGTCGGTCACGCGCATGGTGCCAATCTGGGCCGCCATGGCCGCACCCACACGCCCCGCGACCATAAGCCCCGCCAGAACCGGGCCCAGTTCACGGGTAACGGCCAGCACCACAATACCGGCAATGGCACTTTGCGCATGATACTGGGCAAAGCCCGTATAGGATTGCAGGGCAATCACCCCGCCCGAGAACAGCGCTGTCAGTGCTACCACAGGCAGTGAGAAAAACCCGGTTTCGAGAAAACTGCCCCAGAACACCCGCCCGTAAAAAGGCGGGCGGACAATATGCGACAGGCCCGAGAGAGCAAAGAGCGTGATCGCCCCTGTTGCGCGGAGAAGGGAAAGGGTGGCGCGGCCTATACCGGCCACGAGATCAAGCGCCATATCCATGGATCGGGGCTGTCTGCTCCTGCGCGTGTGGGTGGGTGCGGTATCGCTCTGCTGGCCTAGCGTGGATGGAGGGGGTTCGTCAAAGTGCCTGTGCGCGTCATGGGGCGTGGGCTTGAGTTTGTTCCTGTTTTATTCCATTTTGTGCTGGGGCGGATAACAGCCGCGCCATGCCGTGCCGGGCTGTGCCGCGCGGAGTAGCAAGGAGTGGCCGTGGCCAAAAAACCAGCCCGTCAGTACGGATGCACCGCTTGCGGGGCCGTGCATGCCAAATGGGCCGGGCAGTGCGATGCCTGTCAGGAATGGAACACCCTTGAGGAACTGCCAGTGGAGCCACTGGCGGCATCTTCCGCCGCGCGGGCCGTGCCGGGGCGGCGTGTCAAGCTGGAGGCGCTACAGGGGGTCGTACAGCCACCGCCGCGCGTGCGCTCAGGCATTGCGGAGCTTGATCGCGCACTGGGCGGTGGGCTGGTGCCTGCCTCTGTCGTGCTGGTCGGGGGTGATCCGGGTATTGGCAAATCCACGCTGCTGTTGCAGGCGGCCAGCCGTCTGGCCGAGCAGGGTGAGCGGGTTTTGTATATTTCGGGCGAAGAGGCGGTGGATCAGATCCGCCTGCGCGCCCGGCGGCTGGGGGTGGAAGGTGCGAAGCTGGAACTGGCCGCCTCCATCAACGTGGCTGACATTATCGCAACCGCCGAGGCAGAGGCCGATGTGCGGGTGGTTGTAATCGATTCTATCCAGACCATGTGGCTGGAAACGGTGGAAAGTGCGCCGGGCACGGTTTCGCAGGTCAGGGCCTGCGCGTTTGAACTGATCCGCTCGGCCAAGCGCCGGGGCTTTTGCCTTATCCTTGTGGGGCATGTCACCAAGGAAGGTGCACTGGCAGGCCCGCGCGTGCTTGAGCACATGGTGGATGCCGTCATGTATTTCGAGGGTGACCGTGGGCACCAGTTCCGCATTTTGCGGGCCGCCAAGAACCGTTACGGCGCAACGGATGAAATTGGTGTGTTCGCCATGACGGATCGCGGGTTGGAGGAAGTCAGCAATCCTTCAGCGCTGTTCCTAGCCGAGCGGCGCGGCAATATTGCGGGGTCTGCCGTGTTTGCTGGGCTTGAAGGCTCACGTCCTGTCCTGCTGGAAGTGCAGGCCCTGCTGTCGCCCAAAGGGGGAGATGGTGCGCCCCGCCGTGCCGTGGTGGGGTGGGATAGCGGGCGGCTGGCCATGCTACTGGCCGTGCTGGAAACACGCTGCGGGCTGAAACTTTCGGGCATGGATGTCTATCTGAACGTTGCCGGAGGGCTGAAAGTGGCCGAACCGGCGGCTGATCTGGCTGTGGCTGCCGCACTGGTTTCAGCCGCGACTGGCGTGCCAACCAGCCCCGGTGCGGTCTATTTTGGCGAAGTCGGGCTTTCGGGAGAGATCCGTCAGGTTGCGCAGGCAGATTCCCGCCTGAAGGAAGCTGCCAAGCTGGGCTTTACACAGGCTGTTCTGCCGCGCCGGGTTGCACGGGGCAGCGCGCCTGCCCGGCCGCCTGAAGGGTTGACCCTGCGCGAGAGCGGGCATGTGTCTGATCTGGTCAGCCCAGACGCGCAGGGTGAGTAAGCGGGAAAATACACCCTTCGGATTGCCAGTCCGCTGATCCGGGGTTATAAGGCAGCCACTGGTTCGCCACGCGGATGTAGTTCAATGGTAGAACGGCAGCTTCCCAAGCTGCATACGGGGGTTCGATTCCCCTCATCCGCTCCAGTTTCCCCCCGATTCTGATGACGTGCCGGACAAGACCATGCACTGGGCATGGTTCTGCCTCGTGGCGCTGTCTGTCCCCTTTGTGTTCGGCAGGGCCGGTGCGCTTTGGATATTGTTCCGTTTCAAGTATGATCGATCAGTTCGATCACGCAGGGACACTATAGAGATCGGGCGACAGTAAAGGATTTTCCGCATGGCACAGGCAAAGACCGCACAGCCCGTCAAATCGGGCGCGGGTCTTCGGAACCGGCATATCGCTATGATCGCCCTTGGCGGCACGATTGGCGCGGGGCTGTTTGTTGGGAGCAGTGCTGCCATAGTAGCCACGGGGCCAGCGGTGCTGCTGGCCTATCTGGGCGTTGGCGCGCTGGTTATGCTGGTTATGCGGATGCTTGGCGAAATGGTGGTGAACAACCCGCGTCAGGGGTCGTTTGTGGCCTATATCCGCATCGCCCATGGCGACAGGATCGGTTTTACCGCTGGCTGGCTTTACTGGTTTTTCTGGGTGGTGGTGCTGGGCAGCGAGGCGATAGCAGGGGCCATTCTGTTGCAGGACTGGGTAAACCTGCCGGTCTGGCTACTGGCCCTTATACAGCTGGCCGTGCTCAAGGCGATCAATTTTGCTGCACCACGTGTTTTTGGCGAATGTGAGTTCTGGCTTTCCGGTGTGAAGGTTTTCAGCATTCTCGCCTTTGTGGGGCTGAGCCTTTTATATGTGCTGCATGTTTTCGGGCCGGGTGTTTCGGTGCGCGATAATCTTGTGGGGCATGGCGGTCTGGTACCTCATGGTTTGCTGACGGTGCTGTCCATCGTCCCAACCATTCTGTTCAGCATGATGGGGGCGGAAATTGCTACCGTCGCAGCGGCGGAATCCAGTGAATCAGAAAAAAGCATAGACCGCGTTACGCGTAGTCTGGGGCTGCGTGTAACGCTGTTTTATGTTCTGGCTGTAGGCATGATCCTGATTGTGGTGCCGTGGGATACGATTATTTCCGGCCGGTCGCCTTTTGTCGCGGCCATGGACCGTATGGGCGTGCCCGGTGCCGGGCTGATGATGCGCGTTGTGGTGCTGAGCGCCATTCTGTCATGCATGAATTCCAGCCTGTATATTACCTCGCGCGTGCTGCGTGAACTGGCTGAACAGGGCGATGCCCCCGCACCGCTGGGCCGCTGTGCTGCATCCGGTGCGCCGCGTCTGGCCATTACGGTCAGCGGTCTGGCGGGCGCTCTGGTGGCGTTTTCCTCCATTCTCGCGCCGGATACGATTTTTGCCTTTTTGCTCAGTTGCAGCGGCGGCGTGATCCTGTTGATCTACAGCCTGATCGTGACAGCCCATGTCGTCACCCGCAAAGCCGCCGAGCGTGCGGGGCAGGGCCGTTTTCGGCTGCCGCTTTTTCCGCTCACCAATTACGCTACCATTGCAGGGGTTGCGGTTGTATTCGGGGCCATGCTGTTCAATCCGGCCGAGCGTATGACGGCTGTGGCCTCGCTGGGCACATCAATTGTGTGTTTTGCTCTGGCGTCGTTCTTCATGCTCCGCCGCGCGGACTGAACCCACCGGCGGCTTCTACCCGAATGAGGGGGAGCCGGTGTGGCCGGGTCGGCTCAGGGAATGCTGATCCGGTCTAGACGCACAACCAGTGGTAACCGCCCTACCAGCAGCACCACTCCCGCCATCATGATGATGAAGGCTGTCAGGGCGATACCCTGCGCAACGCTATGGGCTGAAATCAGCGTGCCCATGACCGCGCCGAAAAAAAGCGCGCCAATGGCTGCGGCCCTGCGCCAGCTTCCCCGGTTGTCTCCGCCCGCTGCGGAACTGTTATGCGCCAGCCCGTGTAAAACAATGGTTGCGGCGGGCAGTGTCATGTCCGGCAGGCTGGCATGGCGCGTGGCGGAGGTCTGCACCCCCATGGCGAAAGCCAGAAGCCCCAGTGTTATATAAGGAGCGCCCGGCGGTGCCGCAGACCAGATCCACGCTGCCAGTGCAATCAGGCTGGCCACGCCCAGCAGCATGTCTCCAATAATCAGGCGCTGGTGCCGCCTGCGCCGGACAAGGCGGCCCCCCAGCACGGCTCCGACATAAAAGCAGCCGATAGCTTCCAGCCCGGACAACACAATGGCCTGCGATGTGGCGATGTTGACTGCAATCAGGATGATGCTTGCAGTCATGTAACCCGCGAACATTTTCAGATGCAGCAGGGAAATGGCGTCCAGCATGCCCATCGCCATCGTGACGAGAATGATCGCTACAACCAGACGGGCATCATGCCCTTTTTGGATTGGGGGAGTGTGTTCCATTGATACAGAAATAGGGTGAGTGGATCGGGTAAGTGAAACGGATAGCATTAATTGTTATAACGCAGAACATGCCTTCTGATGGGGGCAGCCATGACCTCCTGCCCGCTAACGGGAGGACAAAAGACGGGGCAAAGGCTTCATCACCAGATCGTGATACGCTTTGAAAGCCCTGCGCAAGGGGGTGTGCAACAGGGTGTTGACCATGCGGGAAAGGGGTTCCGGCGGGGATGGACATGCTGTTTTATCAGGTGGATAGACCACCCCACCCGTCAGTGTCTGTTGTGTGTGAATGCAGAAAAAACAGACAGGTTAACGAGCTTTTGCGTTTTTTCATTCAGGGCCCTGCGCGGTATCCGCTGCCGCAGACATGTGCCGCCTGCGGTGTTGGTGTTTTTGCGCGACACTGCCCGGCGGCATGGCGATAGGCGCGTGTGGTCTGCCATGTTTTTTGTGCGCCCGGCGGCTGCTTGATCTTTGTGCGGATTACGGGGCAGTTTGGCGCATATTCCGCTAGGGAGATTCTTGATGAAACTGACAGCCGTACGTGCCCTGTCGGCGCTGGCCCTTACCACCTCTCTCCTGGCTGGCGCTCCGGTGCTGGCTCACGCGCAGGAGCTGAACATTCCCGTCGTGCGTGGGGGGGACACGTCCTCTCTGACCACTGTTGACCCGTCCGATCAGGTCGCGGCCATCAACCCTGCTGAAAATGCCGGGCTGCTGAACTACTGCGTGCAGAACGAATATGTCGATTATGACGACGGGTTCCGCGTCCTGCAGGAATACGTCAAAAAGACCAATGCCGTGCCTGAAGGGGCAGACGGCAACATGTTCTACGCCATTGGCACTGCTGGCCAGCTGCGCGTGAACAACAAGACCTATTCCATCGCTACGGCAACGCTGCCTATCCGCCAGTCAACCTGCAAGGTTGTGCTCGCACGGGCCAAGGCGTCTCTGTAAGGCGTTTTTTTCCGCCAGTTCCATTCTGTTTTTTACAGCCTCTTGGGGGCGCGAAAAACAGGGTGAAATGCCGGAATATCGGGTAAAATCTTCAAAGGCCAGCCGCGTTTCGCGGCTGGCCTTTGTTGTATTACCGAAGTTTTAGGTTCCGTTATGCAGGGAGGTACCTTTACCAGCCGTGCCCCGATGTGATCAAAACGCCAGACCTGAACGGTTGAAACAAAAAACAAGAAGGACAGGGCGTGGTGGACAAGGCTGCATATCCGGCTTTAGGCGCGGTTTCCGATCAGTATCGGCAGAATGTTCTGGAAGCGGAACGCGACCCGGAAGCGTTCTGGCTAGCGCAGTCGCGCCGCCTTGTCTGGCATAACGAACCCAGCCATGCCTCCCGGTCTGATTTCACGGGCGATGTCCGTATTGCCTGGTACGAGGATGGCCGCCTGAATGTGGCTGAAAACTGCCTTGACCGTTACCTTCTGACGCAGCCTGACAAGGCAGCCGTTATCTGGGAAGGGCAGGAGGACGGGCATCGCACCGTTCTGACCTATCGCGAATTGCATGCCCGCGTATGCCGTCTGGCCAATACGCTGCGCCGTCTGGGTGTCAGCAAGGGAGACCGCGTTGCCATCCATCTGCCCATGGTGGTGGAAGGGGTGGTGGCCATGCTGGCCTGCGCGCGTATCGGGGCCATTCATGTGGTGCTGTTTGGCGGTTTTTCGGCTGAAGGGCTGGCCGAGCGCCTGCGTGACAGTCAGGCCGTGCTGGTTATTACAGCAGATGTAGCCCGCCGGGGTGCCAAGCTGATTCCGAGCAAAACCACCATGGACGAAGCATTGGTCGCCTGCGGTGCGGACAGTGCCGTACGCACCGTGCTGGTGGTGGCCGTAACGGGGGCCACGGTACCCATGCAGGCCGGGCGCGACCTGTCTTACGAGGCGGAAGTCGCGCTGGAAATGCCCGATAGCCCGGTGGAGGTCATGGCCGCCTGTGACCCGCTGTTCTTGCTGTATACATCAGGCAGCACGGGGCGCCCCAAGGGCGTTGTGCATAGCTCGGGTGGCTATCTGGTCTGGGCAAGCTTTACGCATGAGACTGTGTTTAACAGCCAGCCTGACGATATTTTCTGGTGCACGGCTGATACAAGCTGGATTACCGGCCATACCTATGTGGTGTACGGCCCGCTGGTGAATGGCGGCACCATCATGATTTATGAGGGCCTGCCCTCATGGCCCGCCCCCGGTCGCTGGTGGGATGTGATCGACCGCAATGGGGTGACTGTTTTCTATACCTCTCCCACGGTTATCCGCGCCGCCATGCGGGAGGATGATCATGTGGTGGAAAGTCGCTCGCTGGCCAGCCTGAGGGTACTGGGTACGGTTGGCGAGCCCATCAGCCCCGAGGCGTGGCAGTGGTTCCATGACAAGGTGGGCCGCAACTGCTGCCCTGTGGCTGACACATGGTGGCAGACCGAGACCGGTGGCGTCATGATAACGGCCAGCGCGGGCAAGGTGCCGGGGCGGCCGGGCGCTGCGGGTCTGCCCCTGCCGGGTGTGCATGTTGAGCTGCTGGCCCCCGCCGGGGCCGGTCAGGAACAGCCGGTTGTGGAAGGGGCGGGCGAAGGGCTGTTGTGCCTGTCGTCCTCATGGCCCGGTCAGGCCATGACGCTGTGGCAGGACCATGAGCGTTTCCGCCAGACCTATTTCACGACCTGTCCGGGGCGGTATTTCTCGGGTGATGGCGCGCGCCGCGAGGCCGATGGCTATATCTGGATTACCGGCCGGGTGGATGACGTGGTGAATGTTTCCGGCCACCGGATTGGCACGGCGGAAATTGAAGATGCCATCGCTACCGACCACGAGGTGGTGGAAAGTGCCGCCGTGGGTATTCCGCATGACCTCAAGGGGCAGGGGCTGGTGGTATACGTGGTCCCGCGTGAAGAAGGCGTGCTGGATACGGCGCGTGTACGCAAGGTCGTGGCCGATAGCGTGGGCCGTTATGCCGCCCCCGAAAAGGTCTATGTCGTGCGAGATCTGCCCAAGACCCGTTCAGGCAAGATCGTGCGGCGGCTTTTGCGCAAGATCGCGGCGGGGGAACTGGAAAATCTGGGCGATCTTTCCACCCTGTCCGACCCTGACTGCGTGCAGGCGCTCATCAGTCAGGTTGCTGAACAGCAGGGCTAAGTCCTGTTTCGGCTCTGGCCCGCTGTCAGGTGGGCCGGAGTTGCTGGACAGGCTGGGTCTTCAGGATGCGGTGCTGTTTTCCAGCAGGGCAAAACGGGGTTGGCCGTTGACTGTCTGCATCCACATGGCCAGTGGGCGCACCCAGTAAGTGCCGAGCGTCTCGCTGCGGTAGGTTACCAGCCATTCTTCCGTCTCGCTGTGCCGACCAGTGCACAGAACCGTATATAATCCCCCCTTGTAATGCCGGTACAGGCCGGGCTGCGGGTGCGCGGGCATGCTGTCATCCGCCGGGGGGGCGGCGTGTGCTGATGGCGTGGCCGGGGTGTGATCAGGGCTGGTCATGGCGGCTTCTTCCGTGTTCTGTATGTCTATAGGCAATGAAAGGGTGGGGGCGCGAGTGATCATGAGGCATCTGGGCTGTTTCGTGCGTTACGGTAGCCGTGCTGCCCGGCTGGGCAGGATAGGCGGGCTCCTGCTGACTGTCATCGGGGTTTTCCATGGTCTGGCCTGTGCTGCGTCCCATACTCGTGGTGGCGTGGTTGTAACACTGAGCGCCCAGCCCGGTACGAGGCTGGATGCACAGGCCCGCGTGCTGGCAACCGAGGATATGGCCGCTGCCGCCCGGCATGGCGAGGCACCGCTGGTACTGGTGGGCACAGCCTCGCTTGCGCTCAAGGGCAGCGGGGCAGATGCGCTGTTCGTGCAGGTGCAGTCCGCCAGCCTGTGCGGGTCTGCGGGGTGCTCTACCGATGTATATCTGCAAAGGCAGGGCCAGTGGGTGAAGGTGCTGGATTCCGTCAGTGGGCCGGTTGAAATCCTGCCCACCGGCCATGGTGGCATGAAGGATATTCTGGTCGATGGGTCTGACCGGTGGATATGGAAAAACAACGCCTATGTGGACACGCTCGCCCTACAGGAGTGAGCGTGAGCCACGAATACAGGTGCGGTTTACTCTGATGCGGGCTGAGGCTACGCGTTCCAGCCCGGCAGGGGGCTGACACCGTCTCTGGCCGCCGTGTCTGACCAGAAAAACGTCAGCTCATGCTTGTTATGGGCCAGATGTGCGAGCGCACCGCCGGGAATGGCCTCGAAGGCACTCACGGTTTCATGGTCTGTCTCGCCCTGAAATTTGACGGTCAGCACCATGTTGCGGGTCTGTTCCGTATCAATCCAGCGCTGGGCCAGCCGTAGCAGGCGCTGCGGGTAGGCGATGATATCGGAAAAGACCCAGTCAGCTTTTTCAAGCGCTGCAGGCTCAAGACCGAAAGCACTGGCCTGATGGAAGCGCACGTTTTTCATGGCGGCTACGGCCGGGGCGAGGGGCGCGCGGTCAAACGCATCCACCCGTGCGCGCAGACTGGCCAGCGCCCATGTCCAGCCGCCGGGGGTCGCACCCAGATCGTAGCAGAGCGTGCCGGGATCGGGCCAGCGGCCCAGACGGGTGCAGGCTTCCCATAATTTCAGATAGGCGCGTGAGGGCGGGCCGGTGCGGTTTTCCACAAAACGGGGCGCACCATTGGGGAACGGGCTGGTTTTGCGTGCCGAAAACAGCAGGGTTTCGGGGTCCAGCAGGGTCCATGCTCCCAGCGGGCTGGACGGGGGTAAAGCCGGAAAGACCAGTGGCGCGGCCTTGACCGGGGGTAGGCGCTCTTCCACCAGTCGCGCACGGCCAAAGCAGGTGGCGGCATACAGGCTCCAGTTTCGCTGGCGTGCGCGGAGCGTGTCCGCCGCCTCGCGGATGGAGGCAATGGCAACACATTCGGGCTCCAGCCAGATATCCAGCGCCCAGGGCGAATACACGGCAGGCTGACTGGAAAGGGCTAACTGCCCGTGCCAGCGCTCCACCGTGACGCCACGGCGGCTCAGGTCTTCGGCCAGTGTGTCTTCAAGCCCTTCCGCAGCCAGCCAGGCGCCACCTATGGTCGTGCTCATGCGCCGCGCGCCCAGGCGAATGCAAGACACAGCCATGATGCAATCAGCATGCTGCCGCCTGTGGGGGCAACGTGGCCGGCGTGGTGGCCCGTGAAGGCGGTATAATAAACCGCGCCGCAGAACAGGAGCGTACCCAGCAGAATACCCGCAGTGCCGAGACGCAGCAGACGTGAGGAGAAGCGCTCCGCACCCAGCCCGAGGCCGACAAGGGCGAGGCCCTGCCACATCTGCATTTCCATGGCGCCATGGGCCATGGTGCGGCCACCGGTGGCAAAGGCGGTTTCAGGCAAATGCGCCGTAAGCGCGCCCATGATCACGCCACAGGCGACGACCAGCGCGCCACATGTGCGAAACAGGCGGGGAGGGAAAGCGGAGTGTGTCATGCGGCCCATTCTATAGTCGCGCAGGGGGCGGACGGCAAAGGGGCGTTGCATCCATGGGTTGCGCTATGCGTCCGTTAGTATTGTTTTCTGCCACAGGGCGGGGAATGCTGGTGACAATAGATGGCAGGACCGCAGGAAGGAACAGGACAGCATGAGTATTCGGATAGACAGGGTGGTGACACGCGGCGGCGATAGCGGGCAGACCTCTCTGGGGGATGGCTCGCGTGTGGGAAAGGACAGCCTGCGCATAGAGGTGCTGGGCGCGTTGGATGAGCTTAACGCGGTACTGGGGCTGGTGCGCGCGCATGCCACCCAACCCGGCGGGCAGGCAGAGACACGGGTGGAGGAAGAACTGGCCACCTTACAAAATCTCCTTTTTGACATGGGGGCGGAACTCTGCGTGCCGGAAGGGCCGAAAACCAGCCGCGTGAAACCGGTTGCAGAGCAGGTGGTGATTGAACTGGAAAGCTGGATTGAACGCATGCGTGCGGATCAGCAGCCTCTGAGCGGGTTTGTGCTGCCGGGCGGTGCGCATGCGGCCTGCTGGGCCCATATGGCCCGCACCCAGACCCGCCGGGCCGAGCGGCAGCTTGTGGCGTTGGGCCGACATGAAACACTCAACCCCGTATTGCTGAAAATACTGAACAGAATGTCTGATTACTTTTTCGTTCTTGCCCGTTATTTCAATCAGAACGGGCAGTCTGACCTGCTATGGCAACCAAGAGTATCATCCACCGCGGAATAAATCCGCGGTTTTGCCACAGAAACCTGCATATTGCGCTTGGATAACACATCCGGGCGTGGTATCAGTGCACAGCAACAGGTTAAAGATGCTTATTTGGCTCTTATCTCGCTGTTGACCATTTCTTTTTTACAGATCGTTCACCGACTCTCTTGTAGGAGTAAGGCGGTTTTTTCGGAAACCCTGTGTGTGGTCTGATGTATTGCCTGTGCAAATTGATACGGGAAATGGCAGCGGGTAGCCCGTTGAGCATTTCTGTTTCATGTAACGTGATAAAATAAGAACGTGACATTCAGATTGATGAATACTTCTCCTTTTCTTTCTTCTTCCACATCCGACCAACAGCATGAAGATGGGCTGGAAGAAGCCAGCATGCTCAATGCGCTCGAACGGCTTGGCCAGTCCGCCCGTGCGCGTCCCGCAGCCCGTCAGCCTGTGGAGCCCACGGGCAAGCGGCGGCGTTTCGTGCGTGATGGCGAGGTTCAGGTCGAAAAACACACGCTTGGCCGCACCGCAGCCCCGCGTACGCTGGCAGAGCCCCGGCCCGGTGGCGGCAATGCCCGCGCCGTGCATTTTTCCGATGAGGATAACGGCGAACTCACGCGCCTGCGCCGCCACCTGGCGGAAGAAAAACTGCGTGCGGAAGAAGCAGAGCGCCAGTTGGCCGAAACACAGGCCACCCAGCGTGGCTTGATGACCCGTGCCGGCCATGCCGATGTTCTGGTGCGTGAACTCAAGGAAAAACTGACAGAGCGCGAGACGCATCTGGGCCGCGCCGCGCGCGAAATCAAAACCCTGCGTGAAAAGCTGGAAGTGGCTGAGGCCGAGGTCGAGTTGCTGCGCACGCGCGCTGAACGCCAGCCAGCCCCGGCTCCGGCAGCCCCGGCGGCGCGGCGTTATGAACTCTCCGTTGAGGAAGCAGAAAATGGCGGCCCCCAGCCCGTCAAATGGTGGAAAGACTGAGCCGCGCATCTCTGTGTGCGGCGGTTCCGCCTGCCTGTGTATAATGGCTGTTTCAGAGGGCTGACATGAGCGAAGAGCGTCAGCTTTCCTCAGGCATGGCAACATTCGGCTTTGCCGTGCTGGTGCTTGATCTCGCGGTGGGCATTGGCTTTGTGCTGGTGCCGCTGATGATCGTCGGTTTTCTGTCTCTTCTGCGTGATGTGTTTGGTGTGCTGCTGCTGCCTTTCAGCTTTCTGCTGGGGTTGGCGGGCTGGTCTGCTGACCAGAAAACCCTGCACGCCATGCAGACTGGCTTTCTGCCCGATGGCAGTGCGCATATGCTGCGTGCAGGCAGTATTATCCTGCTTCTGGCGGTATCAATCCTGTGTTCAGTAATGGCAAGCCGCCGTGTGGGGCAGTCTGTCTGTGTCGAGCGCTGGCTTGCACCCTGCCTGACAGGTATTGCCGCATGGCTGGGCGGGGGCACTCTGGCCCTTGTGCTTCTGCCTGCCTTCTTTTTGCAATGCGCCGCCCTGCGTTACCCCGGCCTGCGGATTGCAGGCGCGCGGTAAGCTGGTGCGGGGCCGCGTTCAGGCGGCGGGAAAGATCTTGCCGGGGTTCATCAGTCCTTCAGGGTCCAGCGCGTTCTTGATACGGCGCATGCTTTCCAGTTCGGCCCCACCACGCCATGAAGGCATCATGTAGGTTTTAAGCTGCCCCACGCCGTGTTCGGCAGAAAAGGAACCGCCAAGGCGGCGCACAATTTCCGCCACCGTATCCATGATATCGTGATCGCGCGCACTGAAAGCCGCTGCATCCATCTGCTCGGGCTGCACGAGATTGAAGTGGATGTTGCCATCCCCGATATGCCCGAACGGTGCGACCCGAATACCCGGAATAAGGGCCTCGCACGCGGCGGTGGCGTCTGTAATCAGGGTGGGAATGGCCGCCAGCGGTACGGAAACATCGTTCTTTACAGAGGCCCCGGCGCGTTTCTGGGCTTCGGCATGTTCCTCACGCAGCATCCATAGCGCGTTACGCTGGGTTTCGCTTTCCGCCAGAACGGCGTCTGTTACCAGCCCGCTTTCCAGCGCTTCTCCCAGCACATCTTCCATCAGGCTACGTAGGCCCTCGCCCGCGCGGGGGCTGGAAAGCTCGACCAGCGCGTAGGCCGGGGCGGGTTCTGCAAGCGGTAGGCTTGCCCCGTCAATGAAGCGGTTGACCAGCCCCATGCTGGTGCCAGACATGAATTCAAACGCCACCACGGCAGCAGGGTCCTGCTTGCGGAAAGCGCCAAACAGCGCCAGCGCGCCCGCAGCACTTTCCACAGCACACAGGGCTGTTTCGCGCGCACGGGGGGCGGGCTGGAGCTGGATAACCGCACCGGTAATGATACCCAGCGTGCCTTCCGCCCCGATCAGTAACTGACGCAGCGCGTAGCCCGTATTGTCCTTGCGTAGCCTGCGCATGAGGTCCAGCACGTTGCCATCGGGCAGAACGGCTTCAAGCCCCAGAGCCAGTTCACGGGCATTGCCATAGCGTACCGTGTTGTTGCCCCCGGCATTGGTGGCCAGAATACCGCCGATATCCGCCGAACCTTCGGAGGAAATGGACAGGGGCAGGAAAAGCCCTTCAGCCGCGGCGGCATCCTGTGCGGCCTTGAGTGTCACGCCGGCATCTACCGTCATGGTCAGGTCTGCGTGGTCGATCGTATGCACACGGTTCATGCGTGTGGTGGAAATGACAACCGCCCGGCCGCTGTCATCCGGGGTGGCACCGCCTACCATGCTGGTATTGCCGCCCTGCGGCACCATGGGCACGCCGTGGGCATGGCATAGGGCCACGGCCTTGGCGCATTCCTCGGTCGTGGCGGGGCGCAGCACTGCGGCGCAGCGGCCATGGTAGAGCGCCCGCCAGTCCGTGCAGAAAGCGGCTGTGTCCGTTGTGTCCGTCAGCAGGCCAGAGGGGCCGAGCAGGGCCAGAAGCGCCTGATGGAGCGTGGAGGGAAGAGAGGTTTCAGGCGTGCCGGACATGGCGGTGCGCTTCCTTTGCAGGGCCGGAAAAAATGGCGGGTGGGCAGGGTATCGGGGCTGGGGGTTCAGGCTGATGGCAGGCGGGTTGCCGCTCAGCCAAATGTGCGCTGTGCGCTATGGACAAAAGGCAGGGGGCTGGGCCGGAGGGTATGGAATACCTCGGTGCCAGCAACCCCTGCCAGCAATCCGGCCATCAGGGCCGCCACGATCATGAGTGGTTTGGGATTGCGGGCGGTGGAAAGCTGCATGGCGGCCAGATGGGTCTGGAGCTCCGCGCGGGACTGCTGGGTCAGGTAAAGCTGGGCCTTGAGGGATTCGTTCTGGGCGGTGATGGAGCGCAGGTCACGATCCAGCCGGTTGATGCTGTCGGCCATCTCCCGCAGCTGGGTGCGGTAGGAATCGGGCATTTCCTGTTTTTCTGCCCGGGCACGGGTAGTGGAGCTTCTGCGCCGCTCCGTTGGCTGGGCGCGGGACGGGTCTGCCGAGATGACCTGAAACAGGTTCTTGAGCGCGCCACCCGTGGTGCTGTTGCGCTGCGCACGGCGGCGCAGGGTTTCCAGTGCCGCGACAGCCTGCCCCTGCTGCTCTTCCAGAACAAGTGCGAGAATGTCTGAAAGGAGTTTGACCTCCTTGGGGTCCAGCTCACTCATGGCAGGGTGTTTTCTTTCGGGTTGGCGGAAGAGGGACGGGGGGCGGCGGCACGGGTCAGGCGGTCCTGTATGGCCAGCCCCAGTCCGTGAGCAGGGATAGGCTGTACGGCTATGCCGCGCAGATGGCGCGCTGTGCCAGCATGGTCGAGCGCACGCAGGCCCGAAAACAGGCGGGCTGCGGCTTCTTCAAGATTGCCGCTTTCGCTCAGGTTCCAGAGCATGGCGGCCGGGCTGGAGCCGTCTTGCGGGCCAAAGGCCAGCAGGGCTTCATCCGCGCGGGGGGTGTGTACATCCAGCCGCACCGGCAGGCCGGGGGCGTAGTGCGAGAGCATGCGACCGGGCGAGAGCGGGGCGGCATCGCTCTGTGTTGCGGGGCGGAGCAGGGGGCCGCACAGGGCCTCCAGCGCTTCCACCGTTACGCCGCCGGGCCTGAGCAGGCAGGGCCGATCGGGCTGGGAAAGATCAAGCACCGTGCTTTCCAGCCCAATGGCGCACGGCCCACTATCCAGCACTGCGTCAATCCGGCCATCGAGTTCTTCAAGCACATGGGCGGCATTAGACGGGCTGATCCGCCCGGAACGGTTGGCCGAAGGGGCCGCTACAGGGCGGCCGGTCTGGCGCAGCAGGGCGGCGGCAACATCCCCACGGGGTACGCGCACGGCCAGTGTGGACAGGCCATCTGCCGCGAGGTCGCTAACCGTGCAGCCTGCCGCGCGGGGCAGAACCAGCGTGAGCGGGCCGGGCCAGAACGCCTCCGCCAGCCTGCGGGTGAGCGGAGAGGCCTCGACCTGCTCAAACGCGGCATCGGCATCGGCAAAATGGCTGATGAGCGGATTGAAACGGGGGCGGTTCTTGGCTTCAAAAATACGTGCGACGGCCTGCGGCTGCGTTGCATCGGCACCCAGCCCGTAAACTGTTTCCGTGCCAAAAGCCACAAGCCCGCCTTCACGCAGAAGGCGGGCCGCCGTGGCAATGCCGGTTTCGGTGCTGTCCAGACGCAGGGTCATGAGTCTTTCGGGCTCTTACGCTCAGCCGAACCCTGTGGCCGCCCCCGGTAAAAAGGCGGGGCGGGGCATAGGGCAGCAGCGTGGATCATAGCGATCCGGTACAGACAAATGGCGGATTTTTCCAGCCTGATTTGCCGTAAACGAGGGGCGAGCCATCCAGAAGCGTTATCTGACCACCTGCGGCTTCCACAATGGCCTGTGGGGCGGCGGTGTCCCACTCCATGGTGGGGCCAAGGCGGGGGTAAAGATCAACCAGCCCTTCGGCCACGCGCACGAACTTTACGGCAGAGCCGATATTGCCCAGCGAGGCGATGTTGCGGCCATTGAGATATTCCGCCAGCCGCACGTCATCCGCATGGTGGCGGGAGGCAAGAACGCTCAATCCCTCGGCCGGGGCCTTGCGAACATGAATGGCCTGTTCGCCCCGGCTGTCGCGCCGGAACGCGCCCAGCCCCACGCCGCCCCAGTAGGTCTGGTGGTAGGCGGGCAGAGACATGGCACCCAGAAAAGCCCGCCCATCGCGCACAAGGCCGATATTGACGGTAAAATCATCCCGTCCGGCGGCAAATTCCCGCGTGCCGTCCAGCGGGTCCACTAGCCAGTAGGTAGGGGCCACGGCTGTTTGCATTCCTGCGGCTACTTCTTCTTCCGCAACAACGGGAATATCCGGCGTGGCGGCGCGCAGGCCGCGCAGGATATGCGCCTCGGCGGTGGTGTCCGCTTCCGTTACGGGAGAGGAATCGGTTTTGGTCTGGGTTTCAAATCCCTTGGCGCGAATGGCGCGGATGAGATCTGCGGCTTCTTCCACCAGTCTGGTGGCCAGGGCCAGAAGCTCGGACTCTGTATGGGCGTTCATGCAGGCACCATACGCCAGCTTGAGCGTGGCGTCATGTCCCGTAGCACTATTGCCAAGCCCGCGAGGGGGACTTACGCAGAAGGGAACCCGTTTTGCTGGAATGATCGGTAGAATTCATGCTTCAGATTTCGTTCTCCTCCGAAATACGGCCCGTGGGCGGTAGCCTTGCCGTTCTGGTGCCACAGGGTGAAACCCGTCCGGCGGTTTTCACTGAGCTCGATACAGCCCTGTCCGGCGCCCTGTCCCGTGCGGCAAAGGCCGAAGGCTTCAGCGGCAAGGAGGGTACGAGCTGTGTCGTGCTCGCCCCCTCGGCGGCGTTTGAGCGCATTGTGCTCGTGGGGCTGGGCAAGACCGAGGATGTAGATGCTTTTGCCGCCGAAAAGGCTGGCGGGACTGCGGCCTCGCTCCTTGGCCGGGCTGAAAAGGCGACACTGGCCACGGGCGATCTGTCTGGCGCACTGGCAGCCCATGCCGCATTGGGGGCGGTGCTGGGGGCCTACCATTTCGGCCTGTATCATGGCGCGCCTGAAGCGCTGGATAACCACAAGCTGCAGGCCCTGTCCGTGCTGACCCCTCATGCGGCGGATGCAGATGCGCTCTGGCCGTCCCTGTTGGCGGTGGCGCGCGGTGTGGTGCTGGCGCGCGATCTGGTGTCGGAACCGGCCAATGTGCTCAATCCCGTTGAATTTGCCGAACGCGCCCAGACGCTGCGTGCCCACGGGCTGGAAGTGGAGGTGCTTGACCGCCCCGCCATGGAAAAGCTCGGCTTTGGCGCGCTGCTGGGAGTTGCTCAGGGCAGTGCCAATGAGCCGCGCATGGTGGTCATGCGCTGGAATGGTGGCAAGACCGATGCCGCGCCGCTGGCTTTCGTGGGCAAGGGGGTGACGTTTGATTCGGGCGGCATTTCCATCAAGCCTGCGGCCGGTATGGAAGATATGAAGTGGGATATGGCCGGTGCCGCTGCGGTTACCGGGCTTATGGCCACTCTGGCGCTGCGCAAGGCTTCGGTTAACGCGGTTGGCCTTGTCGGGCTGGTGGAAAACATGGTTTCCGGCACCGCGCAGCGGCCGGGCGATGTGGTGCGTAGTGCTTCGGGGCAGACGATCGAGGTGCTGAATACCGATGCCGAAGGGCGGCTGGTTCTGGCCGATGTGCTGTGGTACGCGCGGGACCGTTTCGCCCCCCGCCTGATTGTCGATCTCGCAACCCTGACCGGTGCAATCATTGTCGGCCTTGGGCATGAATATGCGGGGCTGTTCTCTAATGATGAGCCGCTGGCCTCGGGTCTGGCCGATGCCGGGGCCTTCACGGGTGAAAAGCTGTGGCGCATGCCGCTGGGCAAGGCGTACGATAAGCTGCTGAAATCCGATATCGCGGATATGCAGAACATCAGCGGTGGCCGTGCGGGTGGCTCCATTACGGCGGCCCAGTTCCTCAAGCGCTTTGTGGGCGAAACCCCGTGGGCACATCTGGATATCGCGGGTGTTGCATGGGACGACAAGGCCCGTAACGGCCAGCCCAAGGGAGCAAGCGGCTTTGGCGTGCGCCTGCTCGACCGTTTTGTCCGCACGGGTTTTGAGCAGAACTAACTGACCGCGCGTTTCCGTGCTGGGCCTGCCTGTTGCGCAGGCCCAGCATAAAGGGCGGTTATCAGGGGGGGATTAAAGCGGGTTTAGGCGTCAGCCACCGCGGGTCCAGCCCTGTGCTTCCTGCTTCCAGTAGGTAGGCGTATGGCCTGCCGCACGGGCAGCGCTCCAGCGTTCGCGTGCGGCGGTTACGGCTTGCGGGTCCTGTCCGTCAAACAGGTCGAATACGCGGCTGAAAGCCGCAAAATCGGGGCAGGTCCGGTTTTCCAGCAAAAATAGAAAACGTGCCTTGTTTGGGCTGTCTTCGCCCGTTGTCAGCCATATCGGGTGCAGATCGGGGCAAAGCGCGCCTTCGCTGCCATGGGGCAGCCAGCGGGGCGTTGCAACCTGCCACAGGGCTTTGTCCAGTTCCTGCAACAAGGGTTTGGCTGCGCACCACACGACTGCTTTTTCGCCTGCTCCCAATGTGCGTGTCAGCAAAGGGGGCAGGGCTTCCGTAACGCCGGTGCGTGTCAGGTGGTAAAAACCGATCTGTGTCATCCTGCCTCTATAACAGCCTGACGCATGCGCGGGAAACGCGAAGCCGCAAAGTGGTGGCTCTTGGCCGCTTTAGGCGCGCCTGTGATGCGGGCAGGCTGGCAGGATACGTCATGGCTTACGGATAGCCAGAAGCCATGTGGGATGCAGGAACCTGCGCGGGGTTAGTGCGGGTCGGTATCCTCGGTCGGCGGACGGTGGCCGACAAGGGCCTGTAACTCAAGTGGCTGCCCGTGGCGCAGGACGCTCAGGGTTACGGTTTTACCCGGTGCCGCTGCCGCTATGGCGCGGATCATGAAGCGGGCGGTTTCCACCCGTTCGTCATTCAGACGGCTGACGATATCGCCCCGGCGTAGCCCAGCATGGGCGGCGGGGCTGTCGCGGTCCACTTCTGTTACCTGCGCGCCTAGTGGGCTGGTGTTATCCTTGAGGGTTGCCCCTAGCCAGCCCCGGTCCATATGGCCGGTTTTGCGCAGGGTTTCCACAATGGGTCGGACAATCTCAGAAGGAATGGAAAACCCAAGCCCCACGGACCCACCCGTGGGGGAGACAATGGCCGTATTTAGCGCCACAACCTGTCCGGCCATGTTAAAGGTCGGCCCGCCTGAATTGCCGGGGTTGATGGGAGCATCAAGCTGGAGAAAATCATCAAACGGGCTGGCCCCGATATCCCGTCCCCGCGCAGAGACAATGCCTGCTGTCACGGACGAGCCAAGACCAAACGGGTTGCCCGCAGCCAGAATCCAGTCTCCCACCTGCACAAGGCGGCTGTCACCCCACTGGGCGTATGCCATGGGTTTTGGGCTGTTGATTTTAATGACGGCAATATCGGTCAGCGGGTCGATACCCACAGGTGTTGCGGTAAATTCCTGCCCGTCCATGAGCGAGACCGTAATACGGTCCGCATCAGCCACCACATGCCCGTTGGTGACGATGCTGCCATCGGGGGCGATGATAAAGCCTGAGCCCGCTTCTAGCAGGTCGTTCCAGTGCTGGCGCATGCGCTCACGGTAGCGGTGCTCAAGGGGCGTGCCGCGCACGGAAGAGGGCAGCTTGTGCTGTGTTTCCGATTCGCGTGTGACGGCAATATTGACCACCGTAGGGGCGATCCGCCGCACCAGTGGCGCAAAGCTGAGAGGGCGGGATTCTACCAGCGGTACAGGCGGGGGTTCTTTAGAGGCCGGGCTTGCAGGCTGCGGGTCTGTGGCGAGGGTATCCGCTGCGTGCGCTGAGCCGCCCTGTGCCAGCAGGCTCCATGCCAGACCACAGGCCATGCCGCCCCGTGCAAGCCTGCGGGCCATACGCTGCGCCACCACATGGCGCCGGGGTGGGCATGCGGTTTTGCCGGGAGGGGGCAGGCTGGGCAGTGCGGGCAGGCTAGGGGCCTGTGTCATGCGTGGGGCGGTACGAAACTGAACATGGTCTTGATTTTTGAACCCGTTTGCCCGGCACATGCAACAGGGATCGTGTTTCTACCCATGTTTTCATGCCGTTGTGGCCCCAACGCCAGAGTAGCAGGCAGGGTAGGAGCGGGGCGCGTTCACCAATGAGGCAAGGGGCGTTAGTTCACCGGGTTTGTTTGTTGGGGTCGGGGGTGTGCTGTGGCAGGCATGGGCACAATACCCTCCGTCCCGGTGGGGCGTTACTCTTGCGGACCAAGCCTGTGCGGGTACAGCAGGGCCGTGCTTTTGGCCGCCATACCCTGTGGCATAGTCCAGCAGCCATGACCCCGCCGCGTGTTGGAGGCCGCTACGGACGGCGGGTTTTTGTGGCGGGGGCGAGGGCCGGGTTTTCGGGCCATTCGTGGCGGGGGTAGCGGCCGCGCATGTCGCGCCGCATATCCGCCCAGCCGCCCTGCCAGAATCCCGCCAGATCCGCCGTGATAGCCTGTGGCCGCCCGGCGGGGGAGAGCAGCGCCAGCCGTAAGGGAATGCGTCCACCCGCCAGAAGCGGCGTGGTGCTGGTGCCAAAAAACACCTGCGCGCGGGCCGAGGCCACGGGAATGGGCTGGGTATAATCCACCTCCGCTCGGCCACCGGGAAAATTTAGGGCGGTGGGCAGTTCCCTGTCCAGCCAAGCGGTATGGGCATAGCCAAGCCAGCCGCGCAGTAGGGCAGCGGTATCGAGCGCTTTCAGCCCGGCCATGGTTGTGCAGCCAACCAGAGCCGGTGCCAGCCATGTTTCGGCACTTTTAGCCAGCGCAGCAAAGGAGAAATCCGGCCAGTCCGT
The DNA here is from genome assembly GCF_047721125.1 of Acetobacter papayae. Taxonomy (NCBI): domain Bacteria; kingdom Pseudomonadati; phylum Pseudomonadota; class Alphaproteobacteria; order Acetobacterales; family Acetobacteraceae; genus Acetobacter; species Acetobacter papayae. The sequence goes on from NZ_JBDNWF010000012.1 coordinate 33,556, forward strand.
CATGTCTGAGGGCATGGGGGTGGAGAGGGCGCGCGCCAGTTCAACGCGGGCCTGCACCTGCCCCCCTGCGCCTGTCCAGTCGAGGGCGGTTGCGAGGTTGGCGCGTGCGTGCTCGAGCAGCAGGGTTGCTGCTTCCTCGGGGCGGACTTTTTCGGTGCGGTCGCGCAGCACAAGGTTGCCAATACGTGTGCGCCTGCGCGCCATAATGGCCCCACTGGCTGGGTCCAGCGCGGTTTCTACCTGCTCACGCGTGCGGGCCAGCACGGCAGGGGGGAGGGCATCGGGGTCGAGGGGGGCTGCCAGACGGATTTCCGCCGTGGTGCGCAGGTGCAACCCGGCCACGGCCAGCAGCCGCGCGGTGGCTAGCGTATCATCCCGGCGCAGGCGGGCATTGCCGCCATTGGCCATACGGAAACTGCCGATCTCGCCCCGGCTCAGGGCTATGCGGTCCACAAACCCGGCAGCCAGCAGGGCGGCGGCATCACCGCGTGCTGGCAGGTTATGCGGCAGTCCCAGCCGGGCGCGGAAACGCCCCGAGGCCTGACGGATTCGGGCCAGCGCGGCTCTGTCCGCCTGTGGGTCGTCCCCGCCAGCGATCAGGTCCAGGCGCAGGCTGATATCCGCCGGAGGGATAGGCGGTGGGCCACCCCGAGCCGCCATACGTGGGCGTAGTGGGTCGCGTTCTTCCAGCAGGGCGGCCAGATCAGCCGCAAGAGCGGCTTCCTCCGGGGTGGAGGCGGCCAGTAGCATGGCGGCCAGCCGTGGATGGGTGCCAAGCCCCGCCATGGCGCGGCCCAGTGGGGTCAGGCTCTGGTTTTCATCCAGCGCGCCCAGCAGGCCAAGCAGTTCGCGCGCGGCAGCCAGTGCGGAGCCCGGCGGCGGGTCTGGTAATGGCAGGGGCGTGTCGGATTGGCCGAGTGTTGCCGCCCACAGGCTGGTGGCCAGAACGAAGTCTGACAGGTCGGCCTCAAGAATTTCCGGCCGGTCATGCTGGGGCATGGCGCGTTCGGTATGGGGTGTCCACAGGCAGTAAGCGGTGCCGGGGGCCTCGCGCCCGGCGCGGCCCGTGCGCTGGCGGGCGGCAGCTTTTGAAATCCGCAGCGTTTCCAGCCGCGACAGCCCCGCTCCCGCGTCAAACCGGGGGGCGCGGCGAAAACCGCAATCCACCACGACCCGCACACCCGGTACGGTCAGCGAGGTTTCGGCAATGGAGGTGGCCAGAATAACCCGCCTCTCGCCCGCATTGCCGGGCTGGAGCACGCGGGCCTGTTCCGCGGGGTGCAGTTCTCCATGCAGGGGTAGGACCGTCACGGCGCAATCGGCCAGCAGTTGTGCCGTGCGCCTGATTTCTCCCGTGCCGGGCAGGAAGACCAGAATATCGCCCTGCGTTTCAGCCAGTGCCCGCCGCACACCCGCCGCCGTGACCGTAGGAATATCGTGCAGGGTTGCGATATCCTTTGTGGCGTGGTGCACGCTCAGCTCATGCATGCGGCCCGAGCTGGTAAATACCGGCGCGTTCATTAGCGTGCTCAGGCGTTCGGTTTCAGCCGTGGCGGACATGGCCACCAGACGCAGGTCCGGGCGCAGGCTGCGTTGCAGGTCTAGGCAGAAAGCCAGCGCCAGATCCGCATCCAGCGAGCGTTCATGGATTTCGTCCAGAATAACGCAGGCAACCCCTTCGAGCATGGGGTCTGATAGCAGGCGGCGCAGGAACAGGCCTTCGGTCAGCACTTCTATGCGCGTGTGTTCGGATATGGCGCTGTCCACCCGCGTGCGGTAGCCCGCGAACAGCCCTACCGTTTCGCCCCTGAGGGTCGCAATGCGCTGGGCAGCGGCACGGGCGGCCAGCCGCCTTGGCTCAAGCATGATGATACGCTCGTTCTCGCCCCGCCATGGGGCTGCGGCCAGAACAGGCGGAATAGAGGTTGTTTTACCCGCGCCGGGCGGGGCGACCACAACCGCGCTGGCAAACTGTCCCCCCGCGGGGTCCGTGGCCAGATGCGCGTAGAGCGCTGGCAGGATTTCGCGTACAGGCAGGCCTTCCGCGATGGAGAACGGGTCGGACGCGGAGGAGAGTATAGGCATGAGCGTGTTATGGCGTGCCGCCAGAGCGGGCGCAATGGCGGGCCCGCGTGGCGCTTGTCAGGGCAGCCCGGCCAAAGGGGGCTGGCGGGGATTTAGGCCGTGCCGCGCAGAAGCCTTGTGGGGCTCCGTGCGCGGGAGCTTGCCTGCGTGGGAAAAGCAGGGCTGTTGGGTTACTGGCTGCTTTGCGTGCTTTTGCCGGGCAGGGTCAGAAAACCCGCCTTGGGGGACTGCACGCGCGTCTTTGCGGGCTTGGTGGCGGTGGGTGTTGTGTCGTCCCCGGTCGGGAAAATGGGGTTGGGTTCCGCATCCTGCGCACTGGTGGCCGGGGTGGCAGCGGGCTGGGTCGGTAATGTTTCGGCTGCTGCTGCGGGGGCGCTGGTCTGAGCCGGTGCGGCAGGCAGGGCCTGTGTGTCGGTTTTTGTGGCGCTGGGGGCTGGCAGGGGCGTTGCGGTGTCATCCTGCCCGTTGAGAGACTGGGTCTGGATTGCGCTGCCCATGGGGGTGCCACCAGCATCCACCAGCCATTTGCTGAGCGAATGATGAACCTGATACTCGAACTCCACATTGAGTGTCTGCATCATGTCGCGGGTGACGGCGTACAGATTGGCCCGGCTTTCCACATTGCCTGAAGGATCGGGGTGGAGCGACTGCGATGCCTGCGCGGAGGCTGAGGCAACGCGGTGGCCATCGGCCGCTAGAATATCGAGATGAACCCCTACATTCCCTTTCAGCGTGCCGCCGGGCAGATGCAGGATGGAGGCGCGGTCGATCACGAAACGGGCCGTATTGGTGGAATCGGTCGCGCCGCGCGCGCTCAGCCTGTCCTGTGCCATCTGGCGTATGGCCTGTAGCGGCGGGGTGGGGGATTCAGGTCCGATATTGCCTTCCACCGGGTGGGCGGCGGTGCGGTCAACAATCGCGAGCGAGGAAACATTGAGGTTCATCTGGCCTAGATAGTCGTAGCGCAGGGGGGCGAACTGGGTTGGTTCGCTGTTCTGGGCGCAGCCAGCCAGCAGGGCGGGAAGCAGCACGGCTGTTGCCACCATGGATGAACGGAACAGATGGGGAAACGGCATCATGACTCACACTCTGGAACAGCCGGATTACGGGCAGATGAACCACCAGCGCCCGACCTAGTCAGGCGCTGCTCTCATTAGGTGAGCGAGTGTGCGACAGGGGCGGGGTGCGGTCAACGGGCGTATCAGCGCCCGACGGCAATGCTCTGGCGCGGGAAATGGAAATCCTTGTTGCAGAACTCGCAGGTCATGACGATGGTGCCGTTGTCCTGACACATGTGGTCAAGATCATCCTCAGGGAAGCGCTCCAGCACATCAATCAGCCGTGCCCGCGAGCAGCGGCAGCCAAAGGCGAGGGCGCGCGGCTGGTTTACATGCAGGTTCTGCTCATGAAACAGGCGGTTGAGCAGATGGGGAGAGGACAGCCCATCATCCAGCACTTCCTGATCGCGCAGGGTTGCCGCCAGAATGGTCGCGGTTTCCCAGCTTGCATCATCGGGGCTTATCAGCAGGTTTTCGTCCGTGCTGTCATCCACGGCTGAGGTAGCTTCGGCATCCGACTGTGCACCGCCTTCGCCCGCGATACGCTCAAGCACCAGCCCGCCCGCGCGCCAGCCCGCATCAGTCATGGCGCAGGCCAGCATGACCTGACAGGCATGCTGCTCACTGGTGTTGAAATAATGGGTGGCCATGGCGGCAAGGTCATCGCCGGCTATGTCCACAATCCCCTGGTGGCGCTCCATTTCCGCGCCCTGATCAACCGTCAGGGCCAGATAACCATCGCCCAGCAGGGCGCGGTCGGTGGGGTTAGGGGTGGTGGCGAGCAGGTTTTCAAGTGCTTCGTTATCAGTACGCACATAAAACCGCAGGGCACCGGAGTTGGTGCAGTCAGCCACCAGCATGGAAACCGGGCCATCGCCCTTGATCTGGAGCGAAAACGAGCCCTGAAACTTCAGGGCCGAGGCCAGTGCCGCCACCAGAGCCAGCGCCTTGCCAGCAAGCTGCGTGACCGGGGCCGGGTTGTCATGCCGGGTCAGCAGGGCATCGGCCAGTACGCCAAGCCTGATCAGGCGGCCGCGTACCGGCTGCCCCGCCAGATAGAATGGCGTAACACCGCCGGGCACCACAAGGTCGGGCACATCGGGGCGGTCGCGATCAAGAAAAGCCGGTTTTTCCATGGAGTAAAGTCAGGCCCTGCATAAGCATGAAACGGAGAAAACGCGCAGTGGCAGGGCCCGCAAGGCCCCGCCGCCATGGGTCAGATGTTCGAGGAAATATCCAGTTCCAGTTTTTCGAGCTTCTGTTCCAGAGCGCGCTGATCAGGGGCGGAAAGGTCCAGAACCGAGGTCAGACTGCCCAGAAATGCCTTGCGGCAGGCATCGTGCTCGGCATCAAGGTCCTGCGTGCGGCCGCACCCTGCGAGGCAGTCGAGATAGCTGGCGCGCAGCGGGGCGAGCTTGTCCGCCGCAACGGGCAGGCCTGCCAGAATGGCGTCCAGACTGCTTTCCACCCAGCCGGGGGCGTTGGGTGTATCTTCCGTTGTGGTGGGGGAGGCGGCTCTGTCTACACCATTCATCAGCCTTGTTCCTTGCCGAAAGAAGTCCAGTTCGCGCCACCCAGCGCCCAGGCCAGTATGCCTTTCTGGGCGTGCAGGCGGTTTTCGGCCTCATCAAACACAACGGAATGATGGCTTTCAAACACCTCCTGAGTGACTTCCTCCCCTATATGGGCAGGCAGGCAGTGCATGAACAGGGCCTGCGGTGCGGCAAGCGCCATCAGTTCGGTGGTGACACGGTAGGGCTCAAGCCGTTCGGCGCGCGCGCTGGCTTCGGCTTCGGAGTCGGACATGCTGGTCCATGTGTCGGTCACCACGCAGTCGGCCCCGTCCACGGCGGCACGGGGGTCGGCGGTCCATTCCACCTTGCCGCCTTCGCGCAACGCCCAGTCCAGCACATCCTGCGGCGGCTTCATGCTCACCGGGGTTGCAGCGCGCAGCGTAAAGCCAAAACGCACAGCCCCTTCGATCAAGGATACCAGCACATTATTGCCATCGCCTGTCCAGGCGAATGTGCGGCCTTTAACCGGACCACGATGTTCCTCAAAGGTCATGACATCGGCCATGATCTGCACCGGGTGGGAGTTGGGTGTCAGGCCATTGATGACAGGCACACCGCTCCAGCGGGCCAGATCATGCAGGTTTGACGTATGGCCGGTACGCAGTACGATGGCATCCACAAAGCGGGAGAGCACGCGGGCGGTATCGGCAATGCTCTCGCCCCGCCCGATCTGCATTTCCTGTGGGGACAGCACCACCACATCCCCTCCGAGCTGGCGCATGCCCACCTCGAACGAAACCCGGGTGCGGGTCGAGGGCTTGGACATGATCAGCCCCAGTTGCCGCCCGGCCAGTGGCTGGCGCGGGTGCAGCGGAAAGCGCCGCCCCTGCTGCATGCGCTTCATGCCTGCCGCCGTGTCGATAATCTGGCGCAGGGTGGCCGTGTCCAGATCCTTCAGGTCAAGGAAATGGCGCGGCGGCACGGAGTTGAGGGAGGGCGGAACAATGGAGGCGACGGCGCTCACGGTGTAGGCTCCAGAACAGTCTTGATGGTCGACCTGTCTTTCAGGGCGGCGATGGCGCGCGCCAGACAGGCCACGGCGTCACGACATTCGGTTTCGGTTACGGTCAGGGGCGGGACAAGCCGCAGGACGTTATCGCCCGCTGTAACGCACAGCAGGCCAGCATCCTGTGCCGCGTCCTGCACATCGCCCACGGGTGGCACGCAGCGCAGGCCCAGCAGCAGGCCAAGGCCACGGCGCTGGTCGAAAATTTCCGGTGCATCGGCCACAACCGCGTCCAGCAGGGTGTCCATCAGGGCGGCGCGTTCACAGACCTGATCAAGAAAACCCGGGGCGAGAATGACATCCAGCACGGCGTTGGCGGCGGCACAGGCTAGGGGGTTCCCCCCGAAGGTCGTGCCGTGCGTGCCCGGTGTCATGCCTGCGGCGACTGCCTGCGTGGCCAGAATGGCCCCGATGGGAAAGCCGCCGCCCAGCCCCTTGGCCGTGCTCATGACATCCGGGGTGATCCCGGCCCACTGGTGGGCAAACAGGCGGCCGGTGCGGCCTACGCCAGTCTGCACTTCATCAAGGACCAGCAGCACACCGGTTTCATCGCACAGGGCACGCAGGGCGCGCAGGTAAGCCGGATCAGCCACCTTGATCCCGCTTTCGCCCTGTATGGGCTCAAGCATGATGGCGGCGGTGCGCGGGGTTATCGCGGCGCGGACAGCTTCGATATCGTTGAAAGGCACATGCGTGAAACCGGAAACCGGCGTGCCGAAGCCTTCAAGATATTTGGGGTTGCCGGTGGCGGACAGCATGGCCAGCGTGCGGCCATGGAACGCGCCGTCCATGCAGATGATGTCGGTACGTTCAGGGTGGCCGGCCAGAAACTGCGCCCGGCGCGCCATCTTGACCATGCCTTCATTGGCTTCAGCGCCAGAATTGCAGAAAAACACGCTATCAGCGAACGTGTTGGCCACAAGCCGTTCAGCCAGTTTTTCTGCCTGCGGAATGCAGAACAGGTTCGAGACATGGATAACCCGCCCCGCCTGTTCGCTGATGGCCTTTACCAGAGCCGGGTGCGCATGCCCGATTGAACTGGTGGCGATACCAGCGGCAAAGTCCAGAAATCGTCGTCCGTCCGATGCGTACAGCCATGCGCCCTCTCCCCGCTCGAAGGCGAGATCGGCGCGTTTGTAGGTTGGCATGAGCGGAGAGATCATGAGACTGGTCTTTGCTTTGAGTTGAGTGTTGAACCCGGTTGGTGGCCATGAAAACGATGATGCAAAACGAAAAGCGCCCGCTGCCTGAAAATGGAGCGGGCGATCCGTTACACTTTTGTATCATGGCGCTTTCAACAGCAGAGAGTCAAATATCTGGCTTAAAATTCCTGCATGCGCGGCATGCGTCAAAGGCGGGAGCGCCTGAAGGGCAGGGCAGGATTGCGTGTGGTTTCAGCGCTTTGGAGTGTTTGCCTGACAGCAGGGGCGCGCTAGGGTGTGTAGCATGACCCGCGCGCGCTCTTTGGGCACACAGGCCCGCAGGAAGGCTTCTCCAGGCAGGGGGGAACCGGCTAGGGCCGCTGCTGTGCCCCCTGTCGTGCCCCCCGCGCCAGACCGTGCGGCACTGCGTGAGGCCGCACTGGCGCATCTGGCCCGTTTTGGCACAACCCGGCATGGGCTGGAGCAGGTGCTACTGCGGCGCGTGGCTCGCTGGCGTGCACGGGCCACGGCTGCCGGGGCGGAAGGTGCAGAGGAACAGGCGCAGGCGCTTACCGCCGTATGTACGGAAATTGCACAGGAAATGGTGAGCCTTGGCGCGGTGGATGATGCCGCCTTTGCCCATGCCCGTGCGCGCAGGCTGGTGCGCACGGGGCGTTCCAGCCGGGCTATAGAGGCGCATCTGGCGGCCCGGGGTGTTGCGGCTCCTATCCGGGCGCAGGCCATGCAGGGTGATGAAGCGCAAGAGCCGCTCGAGGAGGGCGTAGGCGCACAGGGTTATGGCCAGACGGGGTATAACCGTGGCCTGTCCGCCACCGAGCGGGAGTTGTGCGCGGCTCTGGTGTTGGCGCGTAAAAGACGCTTGGGGCCGTTCGCTAGTGCGGTGCAGGAAAGTCATGCCGCTGATAGCATGGATGACAGCACGCCCGCTGATGAGTGGGGGAGCGAGGTGTGGGATGAGGACGAATCTCCTCGGCCAAGGCGGGTTGCAGCCGGTAGGCGGCGGGCGGATGCTGGAGGGGTACACCGGGCGCTGGGCGTGCTGGCACGGGCCGGGTTCGCACGCGATACGGCAGCCCGCGCGCTGGATATGACACGGGAGGAGGCGGACGAATGGCTCGAACGACTGAAGGCCGAATCGTAACCGCGCTTGCGGGGTGGCGTGTCATGCTGTCCGTTTTTCGGCGGGCGGGGGTTCTGGTGCCGCTGCTTATGCTGGCCGCTTGTGCAGGCGGCAGTTCGGGCCGCGTGAGCGGAAGCTGGAATGGCTCCGTGCAGTGCGCGCCTTATGCACGGGAGCATTCGGCGGTCAATCTGCGGGGCGATGCCGCTTTGTGGTGGAACAGGTCGCGCGGGATTTATACCCGCTCATCTGTCCCGCATGAGGGCGATGTGCTGGTGTTCCGCGCAACAGGGCGGCTGCCTTCGGGTCATGTTTCAGTTGTGCGGCAGGTCAGAAGTAGTCGGCTGGTGCTGGTCGATCATGCCAACTGGGAGCCGGGACGGGTGACGCGTTCGGCCCCTATCGTGGATGTTTCGCCGCGTAATGACTGGACGCGTGTGCGCGTGTGGTGGGCACCCTCCCGCGCACTGGGTAAAACCGTCTATCCTGCGTACGGCTTTATAGAGCCGCCATGGCAGGGGGGAAGCTGAGCCCAGCCCATGCACAGGGCATTAAGGAAGGGCTTGCATGAACGGGCATTCGCCCTCATGTACACAGTGGAGTTTTTTGGCGTGGCTGCGCTGTGGGGTAAACAGGCGGGCTGACGGGCCAGGGGGAGCGTGAAATGGGTAGTCTGAGCATCTGGCACTGGCTGATTGTGCTTGTTGTGGTTCTGGTTGTGTTTGGCGGTGGCGGCAAGATTACGACACTGATGGGCGATGTGGCCAAAGGCATCAAATCGTTCAAGAAACACATGGCGGATGACGAATCGCTGGAGGAGCAGGCTGCCACGCGCAATGCGGGCGGGCATATTGCCCCCCCGCCCGTGGCGACTGCTGCCGAAACGCGCGCTCCTGCCGATCAGTCCACCCCGCGCTGAAACACTGCCCTGCTGAGGCATGAAGCCGCGCTTTTTCAGGGCGTGGCACCATGCGTGGCGGGCTGTTTGCGCGACCTGCGAGTTATGGAACAGAAATGAGTGACAACACGCCGGATCTGGCTGCGGCTGCGCGCGATATCGTGCAGGCGGGCCAGAGGCTTGATGCCCGTGGCTGGGTGCCTGCAACAGCAGGCAATATCAGCCGCCGTCTGCCGGATGGGCGGATCGCCATTACCCGCTCGGGATGCCATAAGGGGTTCTTGAGTGAGCAGGACGTGATTACCGTTGATCTGGCTGGCCAGCCGCATGATGCGGGCAATCGCCCCAGCGCGGAAACCCTGCTGCATTGCCAGATCTATCGCCTGTTGCCTGATGTTGGGGCGGTGCTGCACGGCCATTCCGTTGCGTCTACCGTGCTGTCCATGATTGAGCCATCGCCCCGGATTCTGCTGAGCGATTACGAAGTGCAGAAGGTGTTTGCCGGGCAGGACACGCACGAGGCCACGGTGCCTGTGCCGCTATTCCCCAATGATCAGGATATTGCCCGGCTTGCCCGCGAAGTGGAGCCCCATGTGGCGGACATGCCCGCAGGCTACATTATCCGCGGCCATGGTGTGTATGTCTGGGGCCGTGACATGGGCATGGCGCTGGCACGGCTGGAAGGGCTTGAGTTCCTGCTGGCCTGCGAACTGGAAAGAAGGAAACTGAAGGCATGAGCAGCCTGAGCGTTTATGAGGACGGGCAGCCCGGCACGCCTGTTCTGCAGACTTCCGACCCCCATGAAATCGCAAGCCTGCTGGCCCCCATGGGTGTGCGTTTTGAACGCTGGGAAGGCCCGACCATTCCGCCCAAGGATGCAGCCGAAGAGGCCATTCTTGAAACCTACCGCCCGTGGCTTGACCGGCTGATGGGCGAGACAGGGGCGGGTTCGGCTGACGTGCTGCGTATGAACACGCAAACCCCCAACCTTGCAGCCCTGCGTGAGCGGTTTTTGTCCGAGCATATCCATAGCGAGGACGAGGTGCGGTTTTTCGTGCATGGCGGCGGACATTTCGTGCTGCATGTGGGTGGGCGGATTTATGATGTGGGCTGCACCCAGACAGACCTGATCTCCGTTCCCGAAGGCACGCGGCACTGGTTTGACGCCGGGCCGGAGCCCGATGTGGTGACGCTGCGTATCTTTACCCACAAGGAAGGCTGGGTGGCCCGCTATACGGGCGATGAGATTGCCCGCCGGTTTCCGTCCTACGCGTGTTGAGCGAGCATCGACCATGACTTTGCAGGCCCCTGAGCAGACCGTTCCGCCGCGCGTGGTGCTGCTGGATATCGAAGGCACGACCCTGCCGGTGTCCTTTGTGCACAATGTTCTGTTTCCCTATGCAAGGCAGCATCTCGCTGCCCTGCTGGCCGACCGTGCTACTGACCCGGTGGTGATGCGCGCCGTAGCGCAGATTGGCGAACTGGCCCCCGGCGTGCCCCCGGCTGAACAGCTTGCACTCTGGATGAATGAAGATGCCAAGGTAGAACCGCTCAAGACCCTTCAGGGCCTATGCTGGGATGGTGGCTACAGGCAGGGCGAACTGGTGGCGGACCTGTATTCCGATGTCGTGCCCTGCCTGCGTGCGCTGCATGCGGCGGGTGTGGTGCTGGCGGTTTATTCCTCGGGTTCCGAACCGGCGCAGCGGCTGATTTACGGCTATACGGAACAGGGGGATGTTACCCCGTTGTTCAGCGCCTTTTTTGACCTGCGCGTGGGCGGCAAGAAAGAAGCGCAGAGCTACCGCAATATTCTGGCCGAAACAGGCTGGCAGGCGGCGGATGTGCTGTTCCTGTCCGATGTCGAGGCTGAGCTGGACGCCGCATCAGAGGCGGGGCTGCGGGTCTGCCAGATTGCCCGTGTGGAAGATGCGACGGTGGCAAGCCAGCGTCACCCGGTTTGTGCTGATATTGCGCAGGCTGTGGAGCGTTTTGGCCTGTCTGGCACCGTGCAGGGTGAGGCGGAAAGGGCTCAGTCGTGCTGACAAAGGCCCGCCTGTATACGGACTGGCGCAATATCCCGCCTGAGGCCCATGGCTGTGCGGCTGCACTGGGTAATTTCGATGGCGTGCATCTGGGTCATGCCCATCTGGTCAACACCGTCTATGCCGCGCGCCCCGACCTGCCGCGTGCGGTGGTAACATTCGAGCCGCACCCGCGTGAGCTGTTCCGCCCGCAGGACCCGCCTTTTCGGCTGACGCTATCCGATGAGCGGTTGGCCGCACTGGAGGCGCTGGGCGTGCGCCATGTGTTTCAGATTCCCTTTGATGCCGCCTTTGCGGAACTGACCGCGAGCCAGTTCGTGCGCGAGGTGCTGCATGAAGCGCTGCATCTGAAGCATGTGGGCTGCGGACCGGATTTTGCCTTTGGGCACAGGCGCGGCGGCACTGTGGCGTTGCTGGGCGAGCAGGCGCTGGCTCTGGGGATCGGCTGCACGCAGGTTCCGGCTCTGGCGGATGCTACGGGGCCGTATTCCTCAAGCCGGGTGCGTATGCTGTTGCAGGATGGCTACCCCGAGCGCGCAGCAGCCGAGCTTGGGCGGGCATGGGCTATCCGTGGCGAGGTCCAGCATGGTGACAAGCGTGGGCGTCTGCTGGGTTTCCCTACCGCCAATATTCCGCTGGGGCGGCATCTGGAGCCCGCGCGTGGGGTCTATGCCGTAACGGTGCGCCTGCCCGGTGGGCAGTCGGTTTTCGGGGTGGCCAATATCGGACGCAGGCCCACCATCAACGATGGGCAGGAAAGCCGGCTGGAAGTGCATCTGTTTGATTTCGAGGGCGACCTGTACGGCCAGACCCTATCCGTGGCCCTGCATGCCCTGTTGCGTGGCGAGCAGCGTTTTGACGGTCTGGACGCGCTCAAGGCCCAGATCGCGCGGGATGCGGAACAGGCCCGCCACCTGCTGGGGAACACCCTCTCCTGATTGTCGCACTTGACCCTGCGGGTTTCCTTTTTGATAAGGGAATGCGCGCGCTGGTCGGCATATGGAAATCTGTAGCCCGCTCCCGCGCCAGGCATTTCGCCCGCGCCCTGAACCTGAACTGAAGTGACCCCTGCCGCTCATGACCAAAACCGCCAGCGACCCGGATAAGACAGACCTCGCCGATCAGTATCGCGATACGGTGTTTCTGCCGCGTACATCCTTTCCCATGCGCGGTGGCCTGCCCACGCAGGAACCCGAATGGCTGAAGCACTGGCAGGAAAGCGGGCTGGATGCGCGGCTGGCGGAGCAGGCGCAGGGGCGTCCGGTCTTTACGCTGCATGATGGCCCGCCCTACGCCAACGGCAACCTGCATATCGGTCACGCCCTGAACAAGATCAACAAGGACGTTATCAACCGCGCACACCGTATGGCGGGTTACGCCGTGCGCTACGTGCCGGGCTGGGACTGCCACGGCCTTCCTATCGAATGGAAGGTGGAAGAAGGCTACCGCAAGGCCAAGCGCGACAAGGACACGGTGCCCGTGCTCGAGTTCCGGGCCGAATGCCGGGCCTATGCGGGCCACTGGCTGGGCGTGCAGATGGAGGAATTCCAGCGTCTGGGCGTGCAGGGCGAGTGGCATAACCGTTACGCCACCATGGATTTTTCCTCCGAGGCAGCCATTGTCGAGGAAATCGGGCGTTTTCTGCTCAATGGCGGGCTGTATCGCGGCCTGCGCCCGGTCATGTGGAGCCCGGTTGAAAAAACCGCTCTGGCCGAAGCCGAAATCGAATACCACGATCACACTTCCACCACGATTCTGGTGGCGTTTCCGGTCATTCATGACCCCACGCCCCTGCATGCGCTGACCGATGTATCGGTGGTGATCTGGACCACCACGCCATGGACCATTCCGGGTAACCGCGCGCTGGCGTTCGGGCCGGACATTACCTACGTGGTGCTGCGGGTGGATGAAACGGGCGAGGGCGCTACGCTGGTGCCCGGTGCCAAGGTGCTGGTGGCTGAAGCGCTGGTGGATTCTTTCTGCCGAGAGGCAAAGGTCGAGGCCCATCACATCGTCTATACCCTGCCCGGCAGCGCGCTGGAGGGGGCCATCTGCGCCCACCCGCTGCGTGGTGCGGGGTATGATTTCGATGTGCCGATGCTCCCCGGCGAGTTCGTAACGACCGAGGCAGGCACCGGGCTTGTGCATCAGGCCCCCGCCCATGGCGAGGATGATTTCCAGCTCTGCCGCGCCTATGGCATCGAAGTGCCGGAAGTAGTGCTGGCTGATGGCACATACGCGCCGTGGGTGCAGGGCTTTGCCGGTGTGCATGTGTTCAAGGCAGCCGATGTGGTGTGCGAGGCACTAGCCGGTGTCATGGAACGCGCCAACAGCACGGGTGCGGCTCCCAGCGGGCTGGTAGGGCGTGGGCAGATTGTCCACTCCTATCCGCATTCATGGCGTTCCCGTGCGCCCATCATCTACCGTGCCACGCCGCAATGGTTCATCCGCATGGATGGGGATAGCGCGCTGCGTGAAAAAGCGCTTGAGGCGCTCGAGGATGTAACCTTCGTGCCCGCGCAGGCCCGCAACCGCCTGACTTCCATGGTGCGTACCCGTCCGGACTGGTGCATCAGCCGCCAGCGCGCATGGGGCGTGCCAATTGCCGTGTTCGTGGAAAAACGCACGGGCGAAGTGCTGCGCGATGCAGAGGTCATGAACCGTGTGGTCGAGGCGTTCCGCTCCGAAGGGGCGGATGCCTGGTACAGCGCCCCGCCCGAGCGCTTTCTGGGCGAAGGCCGTAACCCTGACGATTACGAACAGGTTTTCGATATTGTCGATGTCTGGTTCGAAAGTGGTTCCACCCATTCCTTCGTGCTCGGGCGTCCGGGGCTGAGCTTCCCGGCTGATCTGTATCTTGAAGGTTCGGACCAGCATCGCGGCTGGTTCCAGTCCTCGCTGCTTGAAAGTGTTGGCACACGGGGTGTGGCGCCGTTCCGCGCATTGGTGACCAATGGCTTCGTGCTGGACGAGCATGGCCGCAAGATGTCCAAGTCGCTTGGCAATGTCGTAGCCCCGCAGGATGTCAATGACTCGCTGGGAGCTGACGTGCTGCGCCTGTGGGTCATGAATTCCGATACCAATGACGATCTGCGGATCGGCAAGGAAATTCTCAAGCAGCAGGGTGAGCTGTACCGCCGCCTGCGCAACACGCTGCGCTGGCTGCTGGGTGGTCTGGACGGCTTTAACGAGGCCGAAACCCTGCCGTATGAGCAACTACCCGAGCTGGAACGCTGGGTGCTGCATCGTCTGTCCGAGCTGGGCGGGCTTGTGGCCCGTGCGGTGGAAACGCATGAATGGGTGGGCGTCTATCCGGCGCTGCACGGTTTCTGCACGACCGACCTTTCGGCCTTCTATTTCGATATCCGCAAGGACACGCTGTATTGCGATGGCCCGGCCACGCCCACACGGCGCGCAGTGCGGACAGTGCTTGATATCCTGCACCGCTGCCTGAGCACATGGCTGGCCCCGGTTCTGGTCTTTACGGCGGAAGAGGCATGGTGTGCCCGCTTCGGGCGTGAAAACAGCGTGCATGAACAGGCGTTCATGGACATGCCAGTGGAATGGAACGACCCGGCACTGGAAGAACGCTGGACCCGTGTGCGTGCGGTGCGGCGTGTTATCACCACCGAAATCGAAGGTGCGCGCCGCTCCGGGCAGATTGGCTCTTCCCTGCAGGCGCAGGTTGAACTGACCCTGTCGGAAGAGGAAGCAGCTCTGTTCGCTGGCGTGGACTGGGCTGAACTGGCCATTGTGTCGTATGTGGATGTTGTGATCGACCCCACCAGCTCCTCGGTTTACGTGGATGCCGATGAAGGGGGCACCCTGCATGGAGCCCCCGTGGTGAGCGTGGCTGCGGGTGAGAAATGCGTGCGGTGCTGGAAAGTCCTGCCTGAAACCGGGGCTGACCCCGAGCATCCGGGGCTGTGCCTGCGCTGCGCCAGTGTCGTGGCGGACAGCAAGGGGCTGGAGCGCGCGTGAGCGGGCGTCCTTTCATGCTGCGCCCGGCTGGTATCGGGCTTTTAGTGCTGATGCTCGTGCTTTCGGCTGATCAGCTCAGCAAGTTCTGGATTCTCTACGGGCTTGATCTGCCCGCACGGGGGTCGGTACCGGTGCTGCCGTTCCTGAACTTTACCATGGTCTGGAATCATGCCGTGACATTTGGCATGTTTTCGAGCTTTGGCGGGGCAGGGCGGATTGTGTTTTCGGTTATTGCGCTGGCTGTTGTGGCGCTGCTGGCCGTGTGGATGTTCCGCACGCCCAGCAAGCTTACGGCGGCCTGCGTGGGGGCCGTGGCCGGTGGGGCCGTGGGCAATGTCATTGACCGGGTGCGGTACGGGGCGGTGGTTGATTTTCTGCATGCCCATGCTTTTGGCTGGTCATGGTATGTGTTCAACGTCGCTGATTCCGCTATAGTGTGCTCTGTCTGTGTGCTGCTGGTGCAAAACTGCCTTTCGGGCAGTGCGGCCAGTCAGGCCGACAGGACACCGTGAGATACAGCCAGCCCGCGCAGTGTCGGGGCTTTTCAGGATGAGTAGAAGGCAGATGATGGTGCGGCGTGTTTCAACCCTGATTTCTCCGGTGCTGCTGCTTGGTAGCTGCCTTATGCTGAGCGGCTGCTCCGGCAACGAGGCCGCACGGGCCTTTGGTCTGGAGCGCAGCATGCCTGACGAGTACACGGTCACGACCCGTGCACCGCTGTCCATGCCGCCGTCAGATGAACTGACCAAGCCCACCACAAAGGGCGATGAGCGCAGGCAGGACGAAAGCGAACGCCTGCAGGCGCTTGAAACCATTTCGCCCGATGTGGCGCTGCGTGGCTCCACCGGCGATACGAGCGAAGGTCAGTCCATTCTGGTGAACGAGGCGACCGCAGCATCCGATGTGCCGGATCAAGGTGAGCTTGGGGCTGCGGGTTCGGGCTTTATCGAGCAGCTTATGTTCTGGAAAGGCCATAATGCGGGCTCCGTGGTGGACACCAACGAAGAAAACCGCCGCCTGAAAACCAATGCAGCGCTTGGCAATCCGCCCACGCAGGGCGTGACACCGACCCAGAAGGCCAGCAAGTCCGGGTCGTGACACGGCGCCTGTCCTGAAAGGCCCGTCTGTTTTCATGTCTGCTGACGATATTTTTGCCGCGCCGCCGTCCTCTGCTCCTTCTCAGGAGGGGCAGGGGATTGTACGGCGTTTGTCCGAGGTTGTGGTCAACCGGATTGCTGCGGGCGAGGTCATTGAGCGCCCGGCGGCGGCGTTGAAGGAACTGGTCGAAAACGCCATTGATTCCGGTGCCCGGCGTGTTGATATCGCGCTGGAAGGCGGTGGTATTGATCGTATGATCGTCACCGATGATGGCTGCGGTATGAACGCGGCCGATCTGGCGCTGGCGGTGGAACGGCACTGCACGTCTAAACTCCGTGACGATACGCTGGTGCAGATCACCACTTTGGGTTTCCGGGGTGAAGCGCTGCCCTCCATAGGGGCTGCCGCGCGGCTGAACATTACCTCCCGCCCGCAGGGCGAGAGCGGGGCATGGCGTATCCGGGTGGAAGGTGGGCGGGTAACGCCTCCGCACCCCGCCTCGGGCGCGCCGGGCACCAGTGTGGTGGTGGAAGACCTGTTTTTTGCCACTCCGGCCCGCCGTAAATTTCTTAAAAGCGCGCGAGTGGAAGGGCGTCATGCCGAAAGCGTGGTGCGGCGGCTGGCTCTGGCTGCTTTCGACACCGCTTTTCGTCTGACGCTTGATGGCAGGCTCGTATTTGATCTACCAGCCCAAACCCTGCAGGCGCGGGCCGCGGCCCTGCTGGATGCGGCGGAGGCCAATGGCCTTGTCAGTGTCAGCGGCGAGCGTGAAGGCATGGTGCTGTCGGGCTTTATCTGCCCGCCTTCGGTACACCGGGCCACGGCGGCAGGGCAGTTTATGCTGGTCAATGGCCGCCCGGTAGTGGACCCGCTGCTGCGAACGGCTGTCCGGGTTGCGTATCGCCGGGTGATCGAGCCGGGACGGCACCCGGTGGTTGCACTCTCCCTGAGCGTGCCGCAGCAGATGGTGGATGTGAATGTCCACCCCGCCAAAACAGAACTACGCTTTGCGGATGAAGCCGCCGTGCGCTCATTGGTGATTGGTTCCATACAGCGAGCGCTTGAGCATGGAGCCGGTGTGGCGGGTGTGCGTCCGGTTCTGTCTTCGGGCCTTGGGCGGCAGGCCCGCATCTGGTATCCGCCCGAAAACACGGCTGGGCCAGCGGCTCCGGCGCCAGAGCTTCCGGTGCAGGGGCATTTGGCGGCACAGGCACCACGGGCAGGTGGCGCCCCGCCGTTTACGGGTTTTCCCGCGAGCGGTTTTGCCGAAAAACGTCTGGGTTTTGATGCGCCGCCCGCAGCCCGCATGATCCAGCCTGCGGCTCCTCTCCCAACTTCGCCGCATGAGGCCGGAGCCCCACCGGCCGAGATGCCCGAAGCTGCTGAGAGTGGTGGCGATACGATCGGCCAGCCTGCGGTGCAATATCCGCTGGGTGCGGCTGTGGCACAGGTGCTCGATACCTATATTCTGGCTGTTGCGGCGGATGGCAGCCTTATTCTGGTAGACCAGCATGCGGCCCATGAGCGGCTGACCCATCAGCGGCTTCGCCAGCAGTTCCTCTCCGGGCGGGTGCAGGCACAACGCCTGCTGGTGCCTGATGTCGTGGATCTGCCGCCCGCTCAGGTGGAAAGCCTGCTTGCCGCCACACCATTGCTGGAAAGACTCGGTGTAGAAATCGAAGGTTTTGGCGGCCAGTCCGTGCTGATACGCGCATTGCCCGCCATGCTCGGGGCAACCGATGCAATAGGCCTGCTGCGTGATCTGGCCGATGAACTGGAGCGCGATGAGCACGGCGCACCAGACGAAATGGCAGCACTCGACGGGCGGCTGGATGCGGTGATCGCACGCATGGCCTGCCATGGCAGCATACGGGCGGGGCGCAGGCTGAGTGCCGAGGAAATGAACGCCCTGCTGCGCCAGATGGAGGCCACACCACTTGCGGGCACCTGCTCGCACGGGCGGCCAACCTGGCTGAAACTCAGCCGTGGCGATCTGGAGCGTCTGTTCGGACGCCGCTGATCCGGGGTGTTTTTATCCGTGCAGTTCGGCAGAACGTGAACGGTGGTGCGCTGGTATCGCAGGGTGAAAAGGCGCAGTATAGGGCATTACGAAACAAACCCATAAGGCGGTGAAGTCGTGCAGCCGATCCTCCTCTCGCTGATAACCTATCTTCCGCTGGCAGGTGCGCTGGTGGCCTTTCTGTGCCCCGGCGCGTCTCAGGAGCGGGATCGTGCCGCGCGGTGGCTTGGCCTGTGGACAACGCTTGTAACGCTTGGTCTCAGTGTTCTGCTCTGGGTCGGGTTCGACCCCACACAGCCCGGTTTGCAGTATGAAACACGGCTGGGCTGGCTGGGTGAATACGGCATTACCTACCATACCGGGGTGGACGGTATCAGCCTTGTGTTTGTGCTGCTGACAGCGTTCCTCACTCCGCTTTCGCTTCTGGCGGGCTGGCGTAGCGTGCAGACACAGGGGCGCGATTTCGTGGCCATGCTGCTGATGCTCGAAACAGCGCTGTTCGGCTTGTTTTCCGCGCAGGATCTTGTGCTGTTCTACGTGTTTTACGAAGCAACGCTTATTCCCGGCTCCCTCATGATCGGGATATGGGGTGGGCAGAAACGGGTCTGGGCGTCGCTCCAGTTCTTTCTGTTTACCTTTGCAGGCTCGCTTTTCATGCTGGTCGGGCTGATCACCATGTGGCTCAAGACCGGCACAACCGATATTCCCACCCTGATGCAAACGGGTTTTTCGCAGCCCTTGCAGGGGTGGCTGTTACTGGCTTTTGTGCTGGCCTTTGGCGTCAAACTGCCATTGTTCCCTCTTCATGCCTGGCTGCCCGATGCCTATACCGAGGCTCCCACACCGGCTACGGCCATGATGTCGGGTGTGCTGTCCAAAACCGGGGCCTATGGTCTGCTGCGTTTCGGGGTGCTGATGTTCCCTGATGCAGCACGGGTTTTTGCGCCGTATATTCTGGCGCTCGGGGTTGCCGCCATTCTGTATGCCGCCATCGTGGCCTATGCCCAGTCCGACATGAAAAAGATGGTGGCATATTCTTCCTTCTCGCATATGGGCATGATTGCGGTCGGGCTGTTTACCCTGACAGCGGAAGGGATAGACGGCGCCATTTTCCAGATGCTTTCGCATGGTGTGGTAATTGCCGCCCTGTTCTTCTGTGTGGCTGCGGTAGCATGGCGTGCGGAAACCCGCGACATCGATGCACTGGGGGGCGTTGCCCGGCAGATGCCCATTCTCGCGTTGCTGGCCATGCTGTTTACCATGGCTAATGTCGGCCTGCCGGGCACGGGTTCCTTCGTTGGGGAACTGCTGGTGCTCATGGGGGCGGTGCATGTCTCGCTATGGGTTGCTCTGCTGGCTGGAAGCACCATGATTCTGGGGGCGGTGTATATGCTCTCGCTGTATCGCAGGGTGCTGTTTGGCGGCGTAAAAGGCACGGTGGGCCTGCTGCGTGACCTCACGGCGGGCGAAATGGCCGTTCTGGTGCCTCTGGCCGTGGTAACCCTGTGGATGGGTGTTCACCCCTCAACCTTTACCCGCCTGTTTGACCCGGTGGTTATGCAGGCGGTTCATGGCCATGTAGCCAGTGGGCTGAGTGCTGCGGCACATGGGGGAACAGTGCAGGATATCGTGCATGTAGCCAGCCGCTAGGCTGGGTGCGGCGTGCATAGACCGTAGAAAACGGGTTCTAGCCGCGCTTATCAAGCGGCAGAACTCAGGTCTTGCATCGTGTTGTTATTAATGTGCTTGTCGGTTGGCACCGCAGAGATGCGGGGCATATCGGTGGCAGGCAAAGCCCGGGCATGCTCCCGGATTTTCTCCGCTATATTCTGGTCGTTAGCCAATCCCCCCGCTGCTTTTCCAGCGGGGAGGGTATCGGGCTTCAGATATCGAGCAGTTCGTCCACCGAGCGCGCATGTTCCTGAATAAAGGCAAAGCGTAGCTCGGGTTTGCGGCCCATCAGGCTTTCTACCCGCTGGCGGGTGGTCATGCGGTCTTCCGGCGGCGTTACAACCCGCAGCAGCGTGCGGCGCTTGGGGTCCATCGTGGTCTCTTTCAGATCGGCAGGGGGCATTTCTCCCAGCCCTTTGAAGCGTGAGACATCGATTTTACCGCGCGCCTTGAACTCGCTCTTCATTTTGCGATCACGATCGGCATCGTCCATGGCGTACACACTCTTCGCACCCTGCGTCAGCCGGTAGAGGGGCGGCTGGGCAAGGTAGAGGTGGCCGTTCCGCACGAGTTCGGGCAGTTCGCGGTAGAAGAAGGTCATCAGCAGCGAGGCGATATGCGCCCCGTCCACATCTGCGTCGGTCATGATGATAACGCGCCCGTAGCGCAGGCGGCTGAGGTCGAAAGAGTCGCCCGACCCGCAGCCAAGAGCCTCGATCAGGTCATGCAGTTCCTGATTGGCGCGCAGTTTTTCAGATGTGGCGCTGGCTACGTTGAGGATTTTTCCACGCAGCGGTAGCACGGCCTGTGTTTCGCGGTTGCGGGCCTGTTTGGCCGATCCACCGGCGGAATCGCCTTCCACCAGAAAGATTTCTGTGTCGGAAGCTTGTTCACGCGTGCAGTCCGTCAGCTTGCCGGGTAGGCGCAGGCGGCGGGTTGCACTTTTGCGGGGCGTATCTTTTTGCTCACGGCGGCGCAGGCGTTCTTCCGCGCGTTCCACAACAAAGGCCAGCAGCGAATCTGCCTGTGGCGGGTTTTGTGCCAGCCAGTGGTCAAAGCGGTCGCGCAGGGCGGTTTCCACCAGACGGGCGGCTTCGGTTGTGGTCAGCTTTTCCTTGGTCTGACCCTGAAAATGCGGATCACGGATAAATACCGAGAGCCGGATCGCGCCCATGCCCAGAACATCCTCGGCGGTAATGGCCGAGGCTTTCTTGACCGAACGCTGGTCCCCCCATGCACGCAGTCCTTTGACCAGCGCATTGCGCAGGCCGGTTTCGTGCGTCCCCCCCTGTGGGGTGGGGATGGTGTTGCAGTATGAAACCAGCGAGGCCGCGCCACTTTCCAGAAAGGCGACCGCCCATTCCACCTTGCCGTTTTCCGAGCCATCGGTCGCGGCGGGCAGTGGTGCTTCACCGGCCCAGAACGGGGTGAGAAGAGGCGGGTTGGTGCCAAGCTCATCGGCCAGACTATCAGCCAGCCCGCCGGGGAAATGCAGTACGGCCTCGGCGGGGGTTTCATCCCCCGTGCGGATCAGCGCCGGGTCGCAGGACCAGCGGATGGTCACCCCACGGAACAGAAAGGCCTTGGAGCGGCAGAGCCGGAACAGCCGCGCGGGTGCGAAAAGCTGCGTGCCAAAAATTTCCGGGTCAGGCTGAAAGCTGATCTGTGTGCCACGGCGGTTGGGAGCAGTTCCCACCTGTTCCAGCGGGCTGACAGGCTTGCCCCGGGCATAGGACTGCCGCCACAAAACCCGCTCGCGCGCGATTTCTACATCCATATGCGAGGACAGGGCATTCACGACCGAGGAACCCACCCCGTGCAGACCGCCTGATGTGGCATAGGCCTTGCCGGAAAATTTACCGCCCGCATGCAGCGTGGTCAGAATGACCTCAAGGGCTGAGCGGTCAGGAAAACGCGGGTGCGGATCAACCGGGATGCCGCGTCCGTTATCACGGATGGTCAGGCGGTTTTCGGCATCCAGACGGACATCGATGGTGGTGGCATGGCCCGCCACCGCTTCATCCATGGAGTTATCAAGAATTTCCGCTGCCAGATGGTGCAGGGCGGCTTCGTCGGTGCCGCCAATATACATGCCGGGCCTGCGGCGAACAGGCTCAAGCCCTTCCAGCACCTCGATGGCGCTAGCATCATAGGCTTGAGGTTCCGTGTTCTTCGCGCGGGTGGAAGACGGGCCGGAGCCACCAGGAACGGACGGTGCGGAAAACAGATCACTCATGCACGAAGTCTGTCCCGCTTTAAGGCTGATTCGTCAAGCAGTGGGCGTGCCGGGCACGCCCCTTGCGGCAGGTCAGGCCTTGCGGGTGGTGCGGCGGCGCGTGGGAGCCGTGGGGTGAGACGTGCTGGGCGCTGCGCAGGCTTCAAAGGTGGAAGGCTGGGCGACGTCCTTGCCATCTGCGTAGTTAGCCAGATCCTCGGCGTTTTCGAGGGCCTTTACCTCGTCAAACATGGAAACGCGCTGCTGGCAGAACAGCGTGCCGGACTGCAGGCCCGCATCTTCCTGCACAAGGCCGAGCTGGGTGATGTAGTTGTCGAATTCCTGCTGGCCCTTGCGGCCGTAAACAGAGCGGAAATAACCGTTCAGCTTGGATTCGGCAGCGAGCAGTTCGGGGCGGAACTTGGCTACGAAATCATTGTAGCGGTCCTGCGCGGAGCATTTGAGGGCGGTAACCATCAGCTCGCTTTTCAGGCCCTGTACGCTGAAAGCCTCATGCGCGGGAGAATGGCCGCAGGGGCTGGCGGCGAATGACACGGAGCCATACGCCACGCCCGCGGCAAAAATACCTGCGGCAAGAAGACGGGAAAGGGACATGCGGTACCTCCGACAGATGCGCTTCCACACAACCACAGACCGGGCGGTGCGTATTGGGGCCAGAACAAAACCGAAATAGCATGTCTTTCTGCCGCTTCCTGCTCCTTACAGCAACCGCTCAGGTGCGAGGGTCGGTGCCACAGGAAATGACGGCGGGAAAGACAGGCTGTTTTAGGGCTATCCGCACGGTAAAACAATGCTTGGACACACCAGCCCTGTTGCGAAGGTGCCGTGCGTTGGCGTGGGGCCTCTTTCTTCCTGTCGCGGGATGTTTTAAACAAAAAAACGATCTCTATCGTGTCTCGCGGCGCTAGGTGTCCGGTTGGATGATGGCGGGCCGCGAAAACAACAAGTTCAACAGAAATGAAGCGGAGCTGTGGAGTGCGCTTAAGAGGAATTGCCGGGCTGGTTATGGCCGGTGGCATGCTGGCTGGCTGTGCAACAACCAGTGGGCCGGTTCATGTCGGATCTCCCAATCCGTTTGGTTACATGAAAAAATCAGCGGTGTGTAAAACCACGCCCGTGGTCAAGGGTGCTGATGGGCAGCTGTCCACCACCATGACCGTCCGCTCGGATGACGGGCTGTGCGAACTGCTGATCTCTCAGCCTGATGGCAAGGCCTATGCGTCTTTCGGAGTCGCACCGGTGCCTGAACACGGCAAGGCGTTCATGTATTCGCTGGATAACGATACGCACGTAACCTACACCCCCACACTGGCTTATGCCGGGCAGGATACGTTTACGGTCATTCTGGTGCCCGGCCCCGGCCAGCAGCGCACCAAGCTGACTGTAACGGCACAGGTTGATGCCACAGGCGTTTACGTGCCCCACCCAGCGGTGACTGGCCCGGCTCCGGCGGCAGAGCCTGCTAGCAAGGGCAAAAAGAAAGCCACGGTGCATCGCGCTGCTTCGGCAGCCAAGAGCAAGCACTGAGGTAGGGCGGTTTAAAACTGCTAACCCATTAAAAAACGGCGTCTGCTAGGCAGGCGCCGTTTTTGTATGAACCGCTGGGCAAGGCCGTAAACCGGCCCGTACCGTATCAGATCGAAAACGTGATGGGCTCGCTCAGCGGGCGCTTGAGGCCGGATTTTTCGGCACGGCGCACCAGGTCGTCCAGCGTGGTCTGTTCCATTTTTTCGGTCAGAGTTTCCTCGTATTCCGCCCAGCATGGTTCGATTACGCGCTGGAGCAGCGGGCCGGGGGCCGTGCCGTCTTCGGTCTGATCATCTCCCGCGACGGCGCTGATAATGCTGACCAGCGAAATATCGCGCCGGGGCCGGCCCAGTTTGTAGCCACCACGCGGGCCGCGAATGCTTTCCAGCAGGCCGGAGCGTGACAGGGCCTGAAGCAGGGGTTCGATTCCACGCCGCACAAGGCCTGATCGTTCCGCGATATCAGCCGCACTGACGGTACCGGCGCGGCCAGCATAAAAAGCAACATCCAGCATGATGAGTACGGCTGTCATTGCCCTGTCGCGTCGGAGAATCATGAAAACATCCTTCCGGTTGTTGTTGTCAGGCAGAATATGGCCCGCTGTTTTCCTGTTCAGAATTACGGTATAGCAGGGGAGCGCTTGTTTATCTACGTTGTTATTTCGTATTATAAGCATGTGTGTTTTGTAAACAGTGCAACCGGGGCTAGGAATGACGACGAAGACGCAAAAAGCAGAAGGGTATGGTTTTGCGGCGCCGCGTGGGCGTGTTTACGATTCGGTTGTGAATCTGGTGGGGGGTACGCCTCTGGTGGCGCTGCCTCATCTTACGCAGGATGACGGCCTCAAGGCGCGTCTGCTGATCAAGCTGGAATTCTTTAACCCGCTCGGTTCGGTCAAGGACAGGATCGGGGCGGCCATGGTGCTGGATGCCGAGCGCCGTGGGTTGATTATCCCCGGCAGAACCCTGCTGGTGGAGCCTACATCGGGCAATACGGGTATTTCGCTGGCATTTGTTGCTGCTTCGCGCGGGTACAGGCTGGTTGTCACCATGCCCGAGGGTGCTTCTATTGAGCGGCGGCGGATGCTGCGCCTGATGGATGCACAGGTGGAACTGACCCCCGCACGCCTTGGCATGGCCGGGGCTATTGCCCGTGCCAATGAAATTCTCAACGAAACGCCTGATGCCTGGATGCCCGATCAGTTCGATAATCAGGCTAATCCCGCCGTGCATGCCGCGACCACGGCAGAGGAAATCTGGCAGGATACTGCTGGCGATGTGGATGTGGTTGTGGCCGGTGTGGGTACGGGGGGCACGGCAACGGGTATTGCCACCGCACTGAAAGCGCGCCGTAAAGGGCTTGAGGTTTTTGGTGTGGAACCGGCTGAAAGCGCCATTCTCAATGGGGATGAGCCCGGCCCGCATGGCATTCAGGGAATCGGCCCGGGGTTCTGCCCCGCTACACTCGATACAGAACAGCTTGATGGTGTTCTGACGGTATCCGAGCGTGAGGCCATTGCTGCGGCCCGCCGCTGTGCCCGGCTTGAAGGGATTCCGATTGGTATTTCTTCAGGGGCTGCGCTGCATGCGGGGCTGCGTCTGGCGGCGGAAGAACGCTACAAGGGCAAGACTATTGTGGTTATCGCGCCGTCCTTTGCCGAGCGCTACCTGTCCACATCCCTGTTTACGGGCCTGTAAGGCCCTTTTTAGCCAGACCGTGCAGGCAAAATTCTACCTGCACGGTCTGTGGTAATCTGTTTCTGTTCCTAGCTAAATCCAGCCCCTTGGGGCCGGTGTTTAGCGGAACAGGATTTCAACCCGGCGGTTCTGGGGTTCTCTGGTATTGGGGCCGGTTTTAACCAGCGGATTGGCCTCGCCATAGCCATGCACGTCAATGGTCGTGCCAGCCACGCCATCACGCATCAGCTCAGCCTTGACGATTTCTGCACGGCGCAGGGACAGCTTGAGGTTGTAGGCCTTGCCGCTTGCCTGCCCCGGATGGGCGGAGGAATTGTCCGTATAGCCCGAGACAATAATCCGTGTCAGCGCGACATGGGACGAAGCCTGTGCTGCTTCATTGACAATGGAGCGCGCACGATCCGTCAGGCTTGCCTTGTCCCAGTCAAAAAAGACCAGATAGCTCCGTGCCGCCTGCGGGGCTGGCACAGCAGGAACCTGTGCGGGCGGCGGCGGGGGCGGTGCGGGGTTGAACTCGTAGCGCAGGCCCAGCATCAGCGAATGGTTGAAGTCTGTCTGCGTGTCGTGGTGGCCGCTTATGCTCGCATAGGAATGCGTGCCGTCTGTGCCGCCCAGCGTGCCAGTGGATACGACCCCATGCGACTGCGGGCCAAGCATGGTCCAGAACCGGTATTCCGCCGTGGCCGACAGCCCGACGGCGCCGGGCAGCGGGAAGGATAGGCCGAAAATGCCCTGATAGTCGAAGTTGCCAAAGGTGCCGCCAATGGTTTCATTGGCTGTATCGTTGCCCTTGGTGGCCAGAATGGAAGTGCGCATGGCGGTCCAGCCATAGCCGATACCCGCGCCAAAATAAGGGAACAGCCAAGGCTTGCCGATATCGAGGTCAAACAGAGCATTGGCCATGAAGCCATAGGTCTGCCTGCGGCCACCAACCTGCGAGGAGGACAGGTTGCTATTGACGAACTGCTTGTAGGCCATGCTGCGGTAGTCGCCTTCGACTTCTACACGAAAGCCGTTGCCCAAGCCCCAGCCTACGGCGCCAATACCGACGCCGCCTGTGTGCCAACTGTCCCGCCCGGAGGGGAAGGCATTGGAAGCCCGTACGGTCTGATCCTGATTGAAGGTGGCACCACCTTCACCCCTGACATACAGGCCCTGCACGGGCTGGGCCATTACGCTGCCCGCTGCAAGGAGCAACCCGGCGGCCAGAGGCACGGAAAGCGCGGTCCGCACAAACAGGGCCTTACGTGGCGTCATGGAATTCTCCCCGCTGTGGCGGTGTGGTACATCAAGTGTGACACGGGATGTAAAGAGGCACATGCCTGTTGTCTTTGCTGGAAACTGGCCTTTGGCGCAACAGGCATGAGAGGGAGTTTTCCCCAACCCGGCCTTTTTCCATGCAATAAATGTTGCAGGCGTGTGACGTATGCCACGGTTCTACCCGTTTGTATCACAGCAGCATTGCCTGAAACGGAGGGCTGAAATCATCACTTTCCATTTCCAGCACCCACAGGTCAGGGTCGTATTTTAGCTGCCGGTCCGTGTAGGCCTGCACATCCTGTGCGTTTAGCGGGGTCGGGCCTGAGGCGCGTATCCATGCCGGATCACCATCTGGTGTACGGGTCTGGCTCAGAACAACACCATCGCCCGCGCGGTTGACCAAGACCACCAGAATCCCCCCTGCATCCGCATCACCTTTGCGCAGCACCATGGCCGAGCGGCCATCACGTGCGGATTCGCGCACGAGGGCACGGGCAAGGATATCGGTTTTCAGGCGTGGAGCAGTCATGGCCCCCCCTGCGCGGGTAGCGAGGCCGGAAGCACGGCTGGTGTAGCCGAAGGGGGTGTGGCCGGTGCGGCGGGGGCAGGCGCTGCGGGAGCGGCTTCATCCGGTATGGCGGCCAGTGCCGTTTTATACCAGGCGTCATGCTCCAGCACATCACGTGCTACGCTCAGGTCGGTATCGGTGCCAAGGGCCGCCGGGCAGGCCCGGCGAATGGCCATGATGCGTGAGACCGGCACCGGGTAGCGGGCTGCGCGCGAGGCGACGACAGCCGGCAGGTTATCAAGCTGTCCCGCCGCCAGATCGCGCATGGCCCGCCCGGTTTCCAGTGCTCCAAGGCTGGTGCAGATCTGGGGCATGACGCCAAGCCCCTGCAGCGGCCACAGCAGCGGGGCAATAACCCGGCTCCAGGTCACAAACAGTTCGCCCTCATCGGGCAACTGCGCCACGGTCTGCACAAGGCCCTTGCCCAGTGTGGCGCTACCAATCACGACCGCACGGCGATGGTCCGCCAGTGCGGCGGCGAGAATTTCGGCCGCACTGGCCGAGCGCCCGTCCACCAGCACGGCGATAGGCAGGCCGTTGGTCATGTCCCCACCTTCCACCGCCCAGATATGGTTGGCCTGTGGGTCGCGCCCGCTGGTAATGGCGGCCACGCCCCGGTCAAGCAATAGGGCGGCGGCGGTCATGGCCTGTTGCAGTACGCCACCCCGGTTGCCGCGCAGGTCTATGATCAGGCCTCGCAGATGTTTGTCCTGCACGGCCTGATCGAGATACTGGCTGAGTTCTTCTGCCGTATCGGCTGAGAAGGCCGTAATGCGCAGCACCACGATAGAACCGCTGGCGAAGGCGAATACGGTTTCAGGCGGCACCTTGGCGCGGCGCAGCGTTACCGTGCGGATCGTGCGCTTGCCCGGTGCCTGCAGGCGCAGGGACAGCAGGCTGTCGGGCTCGCCACGTAGCCATTCGCGCACGGTCTCTACACTCTGGCCTGCGGTCGGGCGTTTGTTGACGGCGATAATCCGCTCGCCCGTATCCAGCGGTGCGGTCCAGGCAGGGCCATTGGCGTTAATGGACGCAATGACGATGTGCGGGCCGCTCTGTGTCAGCGTCAGGCCTGCATCGGCCTCTCCACCCGCGCGGGCCTGACGGTCCGTGGTGGCGGAAGACGGGCCGATATAGCGCGAATACGGGTCGAGATGGTTGAACAGCTCGTCAAAAAACGCCTGTAGCAGTTCCTCGCGGCTGGCGGTTGCCACGGCGGAGGAGTGCTGGCGGGCAGAATCAAGAAAATCCGTGGCGAGCTGGGCCCACTGTTCCGCATCCTCCGCCGGCGGGGCTACGCGCGACAGAATCGGAGTCTGGCCTAGCAGCAGCCGGATATCCGCGCCGCGCGCATCGAAGGAGAGCGACGGGTCAAGAGCGGTGACACTGCCCAGCCCCCAGAGCGTGAAGTCACGGCTGCTATGGGCTTCAAGCGTGCGGGGCCCCAGAAACTGCAACGCCGTGGCAATGACCGAGTGGATTAGCGTCATATCCATGGGTGCTGGGGGCGGTATTGTGGGTGCGGCCTCTGCTGTCTGGGGCGGAGCTGTGGGCTGGGCGGGGCTCTGTGCCGCCGGAGCAGGGGCGTCATGGGCTTCAGGCGGCTGTGTGGGCTGCGCCGCCTCGGTTGCCACCGGGGTGGTGATAGGCTGTGCTGGGGCGGTTGTGCTTGCAGCCTGCGCAACGGCGGGCTGTTCCGCCTGTGCCTGTGCCTGTGCCTGTGCCTGTGCCTGTGCCTGTGCCTGTGCCTGTGCC